>CAJORD010000317.1 GCA_905236605.1 uncultured Synergistales bacterium
TAAAAAGGAGCTTGACAAAATGGGATTGTGCCAAACAATAATGGAGTCAGGAGTCAGGAGTCAGGAGTCAGGAGTCAGGAGTCAGGAAAGAGGGAAAGAGATTCTTCGCTTGAACTTTTGAGAATTGTCGCGATGTTGATGATAGTTGGCGCTCATTTTGCACAACACGGCGGCTTTAATTTTTCAACAACTGAAATTTCTGTAAACAGATTGTGGCAACAATTTCTGTATATGCATGGTCATTTTGCAAACGATATTTTCGTTTTAATCTCTGGATATTTTCTTGTGAAGTCGCAGGAAGTGAGGGCAGCGAAGGTAATAGGCTTACCATTAAAGGCTTTCGTTTATTGCCTCTTAGTCGTTGGTCTTCTGATTTTTTTCAAAGTCCCATTCACTTTCAGGGAACTATATCGCCAGTGGTGGTTTATTAAAACTTATTTTGTTTTATATCTGATTCACCCGTACTTGAATATTCTTTTGAACAACTTGACGCGCGAAGAATACAAGAAAATGCTTATCATGTTGGGACTATATTGGAGTTTATTGCCCGTTTTTATACGCTGGTCATTCGAGAGTAGTAGCCTCATAAATTTTATATACCTGTATTCTCTTGCGGGATATTTTAATTTGCACGCTAAAAATTTTGGCGATAAAAAATTTGTTTTTTATGGGATTCTATTTATGTTTCTGAATCTTGTTACGTTAATTATTTTTGACGTTATAGGCTTGAAAGTTTCACTTTTCGGAGAACGTGCGCAATATTTTCGCGGCATGATGAGACCTTTCACACTCTTGGGGGCTTTGTGCTTTTTGCTTGGTTTCAGAAATTTTTCTTTCAAAAGTAAATTAATCAACGTCATAGCCGCTGCGACTTTGGGAGTTTATTTGTTGCACGAAAATATATTTATGTCAAAATGGCTATGGCAAACAGTTTTTCATACGGCTTCATTCCAAGACAGCCCGTATTTAATTCCATACACACTCGGCGTAGTAATTTTAGTTTTTGCTGCGTGTGTTGTGATCGAGATTGTGCGCTCAAAAATTTTCAGAATAATCTCGCGTGGGAAATTGTCGTGATAAAAAACAGGAGAGTTTTTGAAAACTAATTCACTACTCTTCTGCTTTCTTAAAAACATCTTTGTTTGCGTTCTTGTTTACAGCGTTCAATTTGTCCGCAACGATAACAAAGCTCGTTATCACAGATTCCGTCATTCATAAAATAAGACTTTATATTATTAACTGTGGTTTCTGCGATATTATTCAGAGCTTCTTCGGTCAAGAATGCCTGGTGCGACGTAACGATTACGTTCGGCATTGAAATAAGACGCGATAAAAGCTCATCGTTAAGAATATGCCCGGAGCGGTCTTCGAAGAAAATATTTGCTTCTTCTTCGTAAACGTCAAGACATGCCGCTCCGATTTTTCGTGATTTAATGCCGTTGAGCAGTGCTTCTGAATCTATTAGAGCGCCACGTGAAGTATTTACAATTACAACTCCCTTTTTCATTTTGGAAATTGCATTTTCGTTTATTATGTGTTGCGTCTCTTCAGTCAGCGGGCAATGTAACGAGATTATATCGCTATCACTAAAAATTTTTTCAAGAGAAACGTAATTTATTTCGGTGTTCTTTGCGGGAAATTTGTCATAAGCTAAAACGTTCATGCCAAATCCTTTGCAAATATTTGCAAATATCATTCCGATTTTTCCAGTTCCAATTACACCGACGCTCTTGCCATGTAAATCGAAGCCTGTTAGACCATTGAGCGAGAAATTAAAATCTCTTGTGCGATTGTATGCTTTGTGAATGCGTCGAACAGAAGTTAATAACAGTGCCATAGCGTGTTCAGCAACTGCATAAGGCGAATAAGCCGGGACGTGTACAACATGAATTTTTCCAAACGCCGCTCGCACGTCTACATTATTGTAACCGGCCGAACGAAGAGCAATTAATTTAACGCCGTCTTCATACAATTTTTGAATCACAGTAGCGTTGACTGTATCGTTGACGAACACACAGACAGCTTCGCAGCCTTTAGCTAACGCTGCAGTGTTTTCATTTAATTTTGTTTCAAGAAATTTGAATTCGACATCATGCAACTTTCCGTAATGCTCGAACGAAGGCATATCGTAGGCTTTCGTATCATAAAACGCGACTTTAATCATATTTTCACCTCCGTAAAAAATTTTTTGCATTATACAAAAATCATAAAAAAATTCCGTTGCACAAGCTACGATTAAGAGTCGATATTAATAAAAACAAATTTGAATCTACAAAGGTCAAGTCCTTTTTCGTTTACTATGTCAGCGTCAATGTAAAAAATTCTTCGGCCGGCTTTTCGTACTTTCGCAGTGCAAATTAATTTCGTTGCGTCGCGTGAGCCTCGTAAATAATCAACATGTCCGTTGACTGTTACGCCATTGCCGCCAGCACTCAAGAACGCGACTCCCGATGTATCGTCCGCCATCGTGAACAAGACTCCGCCATATGGAATCCCGTAAGGGTTTACGTGTTCGTCCTCAAGTTCGAGTTCACTGACTGCGATCCCGTCTTCAATCTTTACGAACCTGAAGCCGGTTTTGTTTTCGATATCGTCCCGCAAAGTTTTCAAGGCCTTATGATTAACTTTTACTTCAAAATCTTCGGGCATAAAAATTCTCCTTCAATCTAAAATTTTCAAGTGTGATTATACGCAAAAATTTGACAAAATTAAAAGTCGCGTGTAAAATTTCCGGCCGTTGAAAGAATTGTGAAAATTGACTAAATATTTTGAAATAATGAAAGAAAGTGTTAAAACATGGCCGACAGAATAGTAAACGGCAGAAGAAGATCGGACGACCTGCTCCTCGACACAGCGTTACAAGATTTTTACGGCGCGGCTGACGAGATGGGACTTAGTGAGAGCTTAATCTCAATGTTGAGTTACCCGGAGCGCAGACTTGATGTTTCAGTACCGGTCGAAATGGAAGACGGAAGAGTAAGAGTCTTCAAAGGCTACAGAGTTCAA
>CAJORD010000318.1 GCA_905236605.1 uncultured Synergistales bacterium
AAAAATTTCAAGACCGGCATTGCAAGCCGCTGGATCGACATCTACGAGAACAAGGGCAAACGCAAAGGCGCGTACTCATGGGGCGCGTATGGAACTCACCCGTATGTTTTATTAAACTTCGACGGAACGCTACACGACGTCTTCACGCTTGTTCACGAAATGGGCCACAGCCTTCACAGCTTCTACTCACGCGAAAATCAGCCGCAAGTTTACGCCGACTACACGATTTTATTAGCCGAAGTCGCTTCGACAACAAACGAGGCTCTTTTGCTTGAATATTTATTGAAAGAGGCCAAGAGCGACGATGAGAAAAAATGGCTCTTGAGTTATTACTACGACATGGTGAGAACAACTTTCTTCCGTCAAGCAATGTTCGCGGATTTTGAACGCAAAACACATTCGTATGTTGAAGGCGGGAATGTCTTGACGCCGGATTGGCTGAATGATTTATGGAAAAAATTAAATTCTGACTGCTACGGGCCGGAAATGAAAATTGATCCTGAATTATGCGTCGAGTGGGCAAGGATTCCGCATTTTTATTCGGCATTCTATGTTTATAAATATTCAACCGGCTTCACGGCAGCAAACGCTTTTGCTTCTTCAATCTTAAATCACGAAGATGGAGCCGTCGAACGCTATTTGAATTTCTTGAAGAGCGGCGGGAGCGATTATTCATTAAATATTCTTCGTCGCGCCGGTGTCGATTTAACGAGTTCCGAACCGTTTGAACGAACAATGAAATTTTTTGAACAGCGATTGAACGAAGGTGTTAAAGCATGGCAGATATAAAAATAATTGCGTTTGACCTTGACGGAACTCTCTTAAACACTCAAAAGGAACTCACGCCCACGACTCGTGAAGCTCTTGCAAGCGCTGCGGCCAAGGGCATTGAAATTGTCCCTGCGACTGGTCGAATTTGGGACGTTATCCCTGAATGCGTCAGAAATTTAGATTTTATTCATTACGCTGTAACTCTAAACGGCGCAAAAATTTTCGACGTAAAAAGCTCAAAAGTAATCGCAAAATTTGAAATTCCTCCCGAGCGTGCTTTAAAGATGGCGCGGGTCTTTGATGACATTGATGGCGCTATTTACGATGTCGTTCTTAATGACAAGGGATATATACGCCGCGATTTTTATGAAGTCGTTCCGGATTTCATGTATGACATATGGCAAACTAGAATCGTTCTTGACCATCGCAAGCCCGTAGACAATTTTTATGAAATAATCGAAAATTCCGGCGGCGTTCAAAAATTTCAAATTTACACACTCGATAAAGAATTGCGCTTGAATCTCTTGAAGGCGCTGCCGATCGTGTTCCCTAAGAGCGAATTTGCTTCTTCACTCCCCAACAACGTCGAAATTAATGACAAGACCTCGAACAAAGGCAACGGATTAAAAGCCCTGACCGATTATCTAAATCTCAAACTTGAAAATATTTTGGCTTTCGGCGACGGTTCGAACGATGTTAGCATGATTAAGGCGGCGGGCGTCGGAGTCGCGATGAAAAATTCTTATCCGGAATTATTAGAAGTTGCTGACTTTGTAACGGACGATTGCGACCATGACGGAGTAGCGAAAGGGATTCAAAAATTTTGTTTTTGATTATGTCAGTAATAGCGGCTTGTGTCTTAATTGAACAAGTCGCTAGAGTTTTATTAAGCGATTTCGTTAGCTTCACTTACAACACCGGCGCGGCTTTCAGCATTTTGTCAAGCTCGCCGGGAATTATTTTAATTTGTTCTGGAGTCTCTTGCGCGGTTTTAATTTGCGTTTGTCTGTTTGCACCGGGCAATAAAATAAATTTTCTGACGCGATTGGGACTTTCGATAATGGCGGGCGGAGCTTTGTCGAATTTTCTTGAGAGATTTTTTTTAGGACATGTTATAGATTGGATCCCGTCGCCAATTTTTTTTGCAATTAATTTCAATCTTGCCGACGTAGAAATTTCTTTAGGAGCGTTGATAGCGTTTCTGGCAATCATGAGCAAAACTGAAGAACCGGAAGGCCAAAAAGAAGCAGCAACGCTCTTTCCTAGATCGAATTAGATAAGATCGCCGCTGCCATCTACTCAAAACTTAGGGGTCTAGTTAGCTCCCTCACCACT
>CAJORD010000319.1 GCA_905236605.1 uncultured Synergistales bacterium
CAAATTCTTCCGCTGCCTCTCGTAAGTACGCATCAGGATGTTGCGTAAAATATAGCATGACTTTTTCTGGGTCAAGTTTCCTAAATGTACGTTTCACTGGCTTCTTCTTTAATTCCAACTTCGCGCAACGTTGTCGGCGAGTTTATATCTTTGAAGAAATCTTCAAGAGCGTCTATAGCGTCAAGGGCTTTCTCTTCGTCGGTGCCGTCGTAAATGTCAAAAACTGCTTCACCAAGTCGAGCGAACGGGACGGGATTCTCTTCATAAAGATAGCGCGCCCACGCAGGCATTACGATTGAGAGCGACGCGCCATGAGCAACATCGTATAACATGCTCAACGAATGTCCCATTCTATGCGAAGAGAAATCGCCTCTGATTTTGCGTCCAACTGATAAAAATCCGCAATGCGCCATAGCAGCACCTAAAGCATATTCGGCCCTCGCGTCGTAGTCCTTCGGATTCTCGATTAATTCCGGTATAACTCGCATCATCGTTCGGATTAATGCGTATCCTTGTTCATCGATTAAATCTGAGCCTTCGTCGCCGTCAAGAACGCGCTCTAAGATGTGGGCGATTATGTCAACGCCGCCGTAAATAGTTTGCTTTTGAGGCAACGTAAATTGGAATGACGGGTCAATAACCGAAACTTTCGGATAAACAAACGGGCTATTGATTGAAGTTTTGATTTCGCATTCGGGATTGCTGATTACAGAGAAGCCATTGACTTCGCTAGCAGTCGCAGATGCAGTTAAAACTCCGTAAATCGGCATAGCTTTTTCAATTTTTGCTTTGCCGCTGAAGAAGTCCCAAACGTCGCCATCATAACACGCTCCCGCCGCAATGGCCTTCGCTGAATCAAAAACGCTTCCGCCTCCGACAGGTAATATAGCGTCAATTCCGCCGGCTTTCACACGCGCGATCCCTTCGCGGACTTTATCAATTTTGGGATTAGGTTTTATGTCGTTGACTTCAGAAAATTTTATTCCTGCCTTCGTCAACATTTCTGTAGCTTGAGCGTAAGCGCCGCTCTTGAAAATTCCTTTGCCGCCGTATACGAGGAGAACAGCTTTAATGCTGTCGCGCTTGAGATAATCGGCGAGGTCTTTCACAGTGTCTTTACCAAAAATTAAAGCGGTCGAATTTTGCCAGAAAAAATTTTGCATGTTTCATCACCTTGAAATTAAAATTTTTTGAGGAGCTAGAAATCTTTTTACTTCCTCACTCCTACTTCCTAATTCCTACTTAATTATAACGTTGCGCCGGTCTTGAAAATCGCCATGCCTTGGAAGCCGTTAATTTCGTTGCGAGTCTTTGCGCCGTTGGCTACGCTTAAGACGTAATCAAAGAGTTCTCGGCCTTTCTCTGGCAACGTTCCTGACTCTACGAGGGTCCCGGCGTTAAAGTCTATCCAGTTGCTCTTGCGTGAAGCTAAATCAGAATTGCTCGAAATTTTCACGGTTGGAACAGGACAACCGAAAGGAGTTCCGCGCCCGGTCGAAAACAAAACTATCTGCGCGCCTGCTGCTGCCAATGCCGTTGACGCCACTAAATCATTCCCCGGCGCTGATAATAAATTCAAGCCTTGCGTTACGACTTTGCCTGCGTATGGCAAGACATCACTGACGGGAGCAGAGCCGCTCTTCTGCGTGCAGCCTAATGCTTTGTCTTCAAGCGTCGTAATTCCTCCGGCTTTGTTGCCCGGCGAAGGATTTTCGTAAACCGGCATTCCTAAAGAAGCGTAATAAGCTTTGAAATCGTTGATCAAATGCACGGTTTTATCGTAAGTTGCTTCGTTTTTGCCACGATTCATTAAAATCGTTTCTGCTCCGAACATCTCCGGAACTTCAGTTAAGATTGTCGCTCCGCCTTGAGCTACAAGCATGTCCGAAAAATATCCGATCGTCGGGTTCGCGGTTATGCCTGAAAGTCCATCACTGCCGCCACACTTAAGGCCAACGATTAATTTTGAAGTCTCGCACGGAACTCGAACATCTTTTTTCATATTTTCAACGAGTTCGTTAATGAGTTTCATAGCGGCTTCAAACTCATCATTGAAATCTTGAGCTATTAAAAATTTCACGCGTTCGGGATTGAAATCTTTCATGTAGGGCTTTATTGTTTCGATGCCGCTGTTCTCGCAGCCAAGCCCAAGCATTAAGACTCCGCCGGCGTTCGGGTGCGTTGCGAAGTTTGCCAAAATTTTTCGGGTGTTCTCTTGATCGTCGGCCATCTGTGAACAGCCATAAGGGTGAGTGAATGCGCGAACGTTTTCGACGCTGCCGCCGATGAATTTGCTTGCGGCTTTCTCAATTTCAATTGCAATGTCGTTGACGCAGCCGACGGTCGGGATTATCCATAACTCGTTTCTAATTCCTACGCGGCCATCAAAACGGACATATCCGTTAAAAAATTCTGGCGCGACGTTTTCAAGTTTCGGGTGTGTCGGGTGATATTCGTAATCGTGAGCGCCGCTTAACAAAGTCCGAACGTTATTTGTGTGAACGTGATGACCTTTTGAAATTTCGGAAGTCGCTGCGCCGATCGGGAAACCGTATTTAATGATTGGTTCGCCGGATTTAATTTCTTTCAAGGCGACTTTGTGGCCCATGGGAATGTCCTCGAGAACCTCAAGCGAAATGTCTGCACCAGACACGGGAATTTTTTCGCCGGCTCTCAAAGCGCGCAAAGCAACTGCCACGGAGTCAGCAGGATTTATTTTTATAAGTTCGTTCATGTGATTTAATTTGCCTCCCTCAAAAAAGATTTTTCTAAATTATATTGCAAGTTTCTTAATTCTCTTAATAAAAATTCAAAATGCTATAATAATTTCACTTGAATTTTACGAATGAAACTAAGGGAGGAAAAATTTTTTTATCATGTCACAAGAAACCAGAATTGAATACAAGACTGCATGGCGCAGTTTCTACGGGCTTTTCTCACTGATGATTCTAATTTTGATTCTTGCCTGCGCCGGAAGTATCTGGGGACCGCTTAACACCGGGGCGAAGTTAAAATGGATGTGGATAGTCGTAGCGATTATTGAAGTTGTCATCTTCTTGTCAATTGCGGTCAAGCGCGCCACAATGAGCCTTATCTTGAAGGACGACCCCGAAAGACCTGAAAATCAGGAAGTCGAATATATCGTCTGTCACCCGCTGAAGCTGTTTACAGAGTTCAGAGTGTCAAAAGAAATTGGACTTACGAAAATCGCTGACATCGACGTGAAGCAGAACGCCATTCAAACAATTTTGAATATTGGCGACGTCTTAATCTCATCACCTGGAACAAGCGAGAAAGAAGTAAGAGCGAAAAATATTCCGGCTCCAAAAGATGTGCGCGATGAAATTCAGAAACACGCAAGAAAATACACGATGAGACAGCAACCATCAGCACAAAATCCTGACGCAGCTCCCGTATTATAGAGATTTTATTTTTGCCGCGCCCTCACTCCCACCCG
>CAJORD010000320.1 GCA_905236605.1 uncultured Synergistales bacterium
ATATTTTCAAGAAATTTTTATAATAGGTCGGCGAATAGAATACGTCTTCATAACACTCGACAGGCTCATTGTTTAGGAATTTATTTCTCAAGAACTTGCAAAACGTACCTTCGCGGTTAAAGAGAGCCGACAATCGAATTATAAAACTCTTTTCTGTATTTTGAAGAAAGAGCTTTTCGGCAGTAAGCTTTTGATGACCGTAGACGGTAAACGGAGCCGGATTATCAAGCTCGGTATAATTTCCGCGTGTTCCTTCAAAAACGTAATCGCTCGATATATAAATATAAACTGCATCATTGCCGAAAGCCTTAACGAGATTTTCAACGGCGGAAACATTAATCGAATGAGCGGCAAGTTCATTTGCCTCACAAAATTTAATGTCTTTATTCCCCGCTGCGTGAATTATAACGTCAGGTTTTACCCATTCAGATAAGCGCATAACGTCTTCAAAATTGCGAAGATCGCAACGCTTATACCCTGCTTTAAAGTCGCCGCCTTTGGAACTTGTTTGATACAATACGCCGCCTTCAATCTCCGAATTCAAGAACGGCGCGACAATTCCTCCCACATAGCCCGAACAGCCCGTTAATAATAATTTCATGTTGTTTCTCCCAACTCAAAAGTGTCCAAATAGCCGTCATAGCGTTTCCAATCGTCAAGGTTGGTAAGCCCCTTAGCTTTTAATTGACGATATAATTCTGTTCCCGGAAATGGCGCGACGGAAGCCAATTGATAACTTCTGAACGGATTATTTGCGCTGTAGCCGAGATCGTTTAAGATTTTCATATCGCGTTGATGAATCTCCGCTGTTTGTCCCGGAAGATTTTTCATCATAGTCAAATGAATTTGCAACTTGGGATGCTTGGAAGTAATATATTCCAGAGTTTTATAGACATTTTCCTGTTGAAGCCCCTTCTTAATGTTCTTGCTGACTTGTTTGTCGAAAGTTTCCACGCCGAAACGCATACCAATGCAGCCACAATCTACCATTTTATCAAACAACCACTCCGGCGAAGTATCCAATCTGCCCATCATTGACCACGGCAAACCTAACTTAGCCAATTCGTCACACAAGGCACTGATGCGGTCGTTGCCAATGTTAAAAGTATCGTCATCAAAGAAAATGCTCTTGTAAGGTACTTTGGACAGATTTTCTTTGACTTCCGCCGCAACCTGTTTGGGATCACGCGGAAGATAAACACCGCCATACATGACTTGCGGCCACATACAATAAATGCAATGGAACGGACAACCTTTACTGCCGTATAACTGCAATTCGGGGCGCGGCTGAATGAGACTTGCGTCATAGTAATTATCGACACAAGGATAATCTCTGAAGGCAAAAGGTATCTCGTCCCAGTTGCGAATATATTCATAATCATAAATGCGGCGTTCACGTTCATTGAGCATGGTCAGACAATTCTTGGCATACTCGCCCTTCAACACGTACTTAACAAAGGGATATTGCTCCAAAATTTTATCGCCAGCATAAGTGACATGAGGACCGGCAAGACAAACTTCGGCGAAGTAACTGACCTTTTCGGCGAACCATAAATCAATATCAATCGTTGGCGTCGAAGTTTCAAGAACGACAATTTCGGGCTTTGTCTGCCTGATGAGTTGTAAAAAAATCGGATAAGAATATTCGCCCATTGCTAATGCATCGAGTAAAGTAACCTCGTGACCCGCCTTTTGTGCATTTGCCGCCGCATAAGCCATAAAGAACGGGAAATTTGGCGAGGAAAACATCGGGCTTCCAGTACTCCAAGGCCAACGCGAGCCGGCACGCACTCCGAACCTTGCCTTCACTTCATAGTTATGTAAATTGACAAATTTAAGGTAATTGTCATCCGTAAAGTACTGCTTTTCGGGCAATATGCCCTCGAACTTGAAATTATTTTCCGGTGTCGAGTGTTGAGAGTAAATGAATGGGGGATTGGCAAAAGTAACGCGCAACTTTATTCCCTCCTTAAATCGTTAAGAGAAATTCCATTAATTTCGACGCACGCGCTTCGACTGTAGCATGTTTTAGCACATAGTTATAGCCTCTCTCGGCGTAAGCGGCGCGTTCTTCGGGATGTGCAAGATAATATCTGATTTTCTCTTGCAAGTCATAGCCGCCCTCAGTGAATACAACACAATCAGACAATTCCTTAATCACAGCAGGCGAGCCGTCAGAAATGACAAATCCTTTGCAAGCCAGTATCTCAAAGGTTCTTAAGGTGATAACGTCCCAATCAATGCAATCCTGCAATGTGCAGTTGAGATTTATTTGAGCCGTCGAGTACAAGGTTGGAACATCTTCTTGCGGGATTTTTCCACGCGATTTTTGTGCGAAGTAGAGCTGATAAGGATAGTTTTTCCAAACTTCATTCGTAAAAGGTATTTGCCAATTCCCATAAAGCGCGAAGTCAAAGTCAAGAGCAGGAAGTATAAAGTCCGTTGTGCGTTCTTTGCCTTTAATATCGTTACCAATGTAAGCCACTTCGCATTTGAAACGGTCATCACGCGCTCTGGGATAAAATACGCTCGTATCTGCTCCGAACGGCAAAAACAATGCGGGCTTTGGGTTACTTTGCTTGTGTAATTCCAGTAAACCTTTTGAAATAAACATGTAGGCGTCGTATCCCAATGTGTGAAAATATTTCATCATGTTTAAAGAACCGCTCGGACTCAGACAGTTTTTGGTATAGCCGTTTTGCATGTACAGGACGTGTTTATCTGCCCAATCAGGCACAGGCGGAGTGATGTTAAAGTATATCATTATATCGAGCTTTTCTTTAGGCAAATAATTTTG
This sequence comes from uncultured Synergistales bacterium, assembly GCA_905236605.1. Taxonomy (GTDB): domain Bacteria; phylum Synergistota; class Synergistia; order Synergistales; family Aminobacteriaceae; genus JAFUXM01. Next base: position 2,798 of record CAJORD010000320.1, read on the forward strand.
GGCATATAATTCGGCTTCGGCGACGGCGGGCATTTGTCTGAGCACACGACAGAGTGATTCTGCAATTAATTCGTCGCCCAGCACGTTGCCTTGTTTTCTTTTTAATGAGCCCTTAGGCCACATTAAATATAAGCCGATTTTTAAATGCCCCTTAGCTTGAACTTTTACGCTTTGAGAAGGAGTTTCGCTTGACATAAATTTAAACAAAGCAGGGAAATGATTTCTCAACACATCCGCGTTGTATTTGATAAAAACGGCAAGGGCTTGCCGTAATTCTTGTTTTTGAGCGTCATCGGGTTGGCAATGGGTTAATATGGAATCAAAAACTGCCAGAGCGTCGAGTGCAGCATTATGGGTTAATAGTATCCGACCTTTAAGAAGTCTTGCGTCGGTATGAGAAGGTTCGATACTCAAAGCATTTTCAAGGAAACGATCCGCCAGTTCATAATTTCTCATTTCAAAACTGTAACGCGCACCGCTGTACATAACATCTGCATCTTGACAGCCTGCCTTCAAAAGCTCGGATAAAACGCGAAGGGCATCAGGATAGTTTAATTGGGCTTCGTATTGAGACATCTTACTTTTCAGCTCATCAATGTTATCAGTCATATTTCAAGCCTCCTGATTATCACGCCAAACTTTTTGTATCGACAAATAGGCATCTTTATCCAAGATCGCGTGACGCCCTTGAGCTTGCGCCAAAAAGAACGGTATTTCCTGCCACCAATTATTTTCTGCCAAAACTTGAGCCGTCATAAAAGACAACTGACCGAGCTTGCATTTCAATGCCTCTTGCGGAGTGATAAAGTCGGCGAAATCCGGCTTGGACAAAAACATTTCTTTGCATTCAGGGAGCGATAACCTTATTTGTTGTCCGCTTAAACTTTTGACAATGCAAGCCATCAAAGTCTGTTCCAACAAACAGTGTACGAGACGCCGATTTTCTGCGGGAATGGTTGAAAGGAATTTCTTTAATTCTATCAGAGTCCAAAATTGCTCTTGCCATACTTCACCCTCGAACTCTTTTAACGACATGAGCAAGATAAATACAGCGGTTTCTTCTTCCGCATTGCTTATGCAATTCGCTACTTCTTTTAACTTTTCTTGAAGTTCATTAGCCATATACATCACCTGATTTGTTATTTTTTATAAAGATTATCGCTTGGAAAGTTTTCACCTCCTTAAAATGTACTTGACGACAAGATAGCCGACTTCATACAGCAAGACAACGGGAATTGCGACGGCGACTTGTGTGAAAACGTCGGGCGAAGTGACCAACGCGCCG
>CAJORD010000321.1 GCA_905236605.1 uncultured Synergistales bacterium
AAATTTTCGGGAGAAGTTCCCCATACAGTCTCGAAAGCATTTTTTATTCCTTGCAACGGAATAGTATTTGAAGTGTACATATCCTTGCAAACACCTAAGAGACTACCACCGCCGTGATTTCGGAAGATAAAAATTCTGCGAACATTTCCGTCGGGATAAAGCTCTTTTTCCATTTCTTTGCCATAGCGCAAAAATTCTTCCAAACATTTTTCGTTGCCCATGTCGCTAGCAGGATTGTTATAGTTAAAACTGAAATTTTCTTTGGGAATCCAATCGCGCTCTTTATCGCTGTAAATATATCTGGAGAGAGTGCCGAGGTTGCTTTGGTTATTGTACGTGGGATCAACAGTGTTTTTGGCAGTCATAAGATACCAATTACTCATTTTATATTCTGGAGAATTCTTCGGGAAAATTTGACGATGATCCTCTGAAACTTTACCCATCACGTCAATGAGCGCATTGTTTGCTTGAAATTTTTCATGTCCCCAAATCATTGTACCGCCCGCTTGCATGAGAACTGTTACTTTACCAGAGGAAAGGTCAGCGCGTTCAAGTTCCCTAATGCAACGAGTAACATCACCAGTACGTCGCGTTGGTTCGGCAAGAACAATTTTGTTTGCCAATAAATCGGTGCCTGGTCCGAAAAGAATTCTTCCAGACTCAATGTCGGTACCGCAAGCATACCAGTAGATTAACCATTGGTCGCCTTTAACGGTCGGCTTATCGTTAGCCACATTGAACGGCGTAAAACTTCTATCATGGAAATCGCCGTTATTGCCTCCGTTACCGTTACCAATCTCCAATGCAGCCTGCGCGTCTAGATTAAAACACAGCGTCATCGCCAAAATCATTACAGCGGCAATCATTCGCTTGAACATTTCCTCATCTCCTTGCATAAAATTTTTAATCGACAGTTATTCCTCCTCGATACCCGCTATGATAACTCCGTCTACCACAGGATTAAACGTATCACTGATACTGTCTGTACCAAGCGTTGAGGAATGATCTTGGAAGAGAGTCACGTAATAAACTCGCCCCCAATTATCGTAATGCTCTGTAATGCCTTGAACGCTCTTGTTGTACAATGCCATTTGCAGTTGCTTATTGAGAACGGGCATCGTTACCGTTTTTTGAGGAGCATACCCTGCGTGGCATGTCAAGAAGTAGACTTTTTCAAAACCGTTTCTGTTAATTTCGCCACGATTAATATGATAGCGAATCTCGTTGTCCACTGCCGAAGCATAATCGCTGTACCATTTATCGCCCATGTAAGCAAAATATTGACCTTGAGAATTTACTGAGCCGTGACACATAAATAGTAAGCTGGGACGCCCCTGCGCATCGGTGAAGGAATAAATCATGTGATCAAAATTGTTATAACCTTTGGGTACTTTTACAAGCCTGGTTGCAGGAAATTCGTATTCCTTAATCCAGTTGTACGCGCCAGCAGTACTCGCAAATGAACTCACGATTACAATCAGCGCAAGAACAATAAACTTTTTCATAAGACATCTCCTCCACTTACAATATAATTTTAATACATTTTGGAAACATTATAATTGTTTTTTTTTTTTGTCAATTTAAGTTAGAAATTTTTTAAACATTGCAGAAAACGTTTCTAAGTTGTAAAATTCATTACGTATGAAATTTTGATTTAAGGTTATAAAAATTTTGGAGTGATTAATTTGAAATATGAAGCTGTTATCGGATTGGAAATTCACAGCGAATTGAAGACTGCGACGAAAATTTTCTGCGGATGTGCTACGACATTTGGTGCTGAACAAAATACTCACGTCTGCCCAGTATGTTTGGGATTGCCTGGTGTTTTGCCGACTGTCAATAAAAAAGTCGTTGAGTTCGCGATTAAAGCGGGGCTTGCTACAAACTGCAAAATCAACAAATACAGCAAATTCGACAGGAAAAATTATTATTATCCCGATTTGCCGAAGAATTGGCAGACTTCGCAGTACGATTTGCCGATTGCATACGCTGGACACGTTGAGATTAACGTTGACGGCAATAAAAAAATCGTCCGCCTCACAAGAATTCACATGGATGAGGACGCCGGCAAGCTTGTCCACAGCGGAACAACGATTAAAGATTCTTCAAGCTCG
>CAJORD010000322.1 GCA_905236605.1 uncultured Synergistales bacterium
ATACGTATTCTGTCTCACCTGATGGAACTTCGACTGTAATTTTTGGCCGTTCCGGAACTTCATAATCATAAATTGTCGGGAATGTTTGATCTAGAGTTATGTAATTTTCTTCCGGCTTGGGCGAGCCTCCGTGCCCTATTTGATCGGCTCCAGTTCCGCCCGACACAGCCGTAACAAGTCCAGCATCAAGAAGAGCTTTATTAACTGTTACAGTTCCGGCACTTGAATATCCTCCGCCGCCAATACCGGCACCGCTGGCACTTTTTATATAAGGGTTTTTGCCGCCGTATGCTTTTATATTTCCGCCATAAATTTCTACAATAGTGTTATCTGAAGTGTTCGGAGCCGCATAACCTGTCCCTGTCGAACGCGCTTGGAAACCACTTCCTATTCCTGCACCGCCGCCGCCCTTGCCCGAACCGCCATAAGCCAAGAGTTTGCTGCTGGTGTTGTTTGAAATCCCTTCCGCGCTGCAGATAGTCAATTTTGCATTTTCAGGGACTTCAAGTCCTGCATGTTCACCGCCGCTTTGTAGAGTGTTCGAGTTTACAAGATATAAACTTGCTTCACCCCCTGCTTCAATTTCAAAGGCTGCTCCGCTGGAAGTTATGTTTACATCTATAAGAAAAATTTTTGCTTTTGCTCCGTCTTTTACGATGATATTATTTGAAGTTGTTCGGTTCGTGTTTTCAGAACCGCGCACATCATAAACTCCGTCACCGGTGATAACTAAAGATCCGTTTTCAAATTTCCAGCCGTCGCCGGAAGTTGCTCCTAAAGAGTCAACGCCTTCATTAATTAAAATTATATGAGGAATATCTTCAGTAGAATTTTTTTCAGATGTTTTTGGAACGCGCTGAAGTTCTTTAATAGTTTCAGTTACGGTTTCGGTTATGGTTTCAACTTCATATACAGTTTCAATAATTGGCTCTGTGAGCTGTTGAATTTCAACTTCGACGCCGTATTCTTCGACGTTCATAATGTTGCTCTTTTGAACTTGCGCTTGGCCTCCGTCAGCTTCAATTTTGATTCTATAATTTCCTTCCGCAAAACCTCCTCAATATATTCTTTTAATACATTTTCGGAGATTTTGATATTTTATTTATTAAATTCAAAAATTTTTCAGAATATCGTGATGCCCAATATCGATAAGGGCCACTAAAAATTTTCCTTCGTAAAACCATATGACTTGAATATTCATATTGACACTAAATTCAAAAATATCATCAGTCCCTTGGATACGTTTAGTCATAAGCGATGGGTGAAACGGATTATCTATAAATATACTAAGTTTTCTTCTAAATTGGCATTTTTCATTGGCTGAAAGTTTTTTATAATGTTTTTGAAAACGTTCTGAGTATGTGATTTTAATCATCAGGAGTTCTCCAAAGCCATAATTAAATCATCAACATTTTCAAATACATTTTGTTTACCAGACTTAATATTATTTTTCAGCTCTGTAGTTTCTTTTTGAAGCTGTTCAACGTAATCACGAGGATAAACTGCCACAGGTATCATGCTTATTTTTCCGTTATCCTCAAAAATATCAAATTGATCTCCTTCTTTAAGTCCTAAACTTGATATTACAGGAGCTGGAATTGTGATTTGTGATTGAGAACGAAGGACTGCAAGCATTATCAAAAAATCTCCTTTTTCTAATTTTTATTTTTTAGGCGCAAGTCCTATTATCGCAGTAACAGATTTAATCGGGCTCATCATCATCGAACGCGTGAAAGACAAGCCGATATATTTCGTAGCGTTTAAGATTGTGATAATGTCTTCCGTAACGCTCATTTTTAAATCGCCATAGCCGGGACTGAAGCGCGAAGTTAAAAATTCTCTTTCTCGAAGGCCTGGAACAATTTCGTTTTTAATGAAGTCATCTATGAAAGCGTCAACGCGAACAGAAGCGCAAGCGTCAAGTGCAAGGCCGTCAAGCATGTTTTTTTGTTGCTCAAGCGTAATTTGCCGATCGACTTCGTGACCAAGAGTTGCCGCAAGCAAATAGCACTCGTCAGAACGCGAAGTCAATCTTGCTATATCGTTGCTGTATATATACGCGCCTTCAAGTTCTATACCACCGTCAAAATGAACAATATGAAAGCGTCCGAAGACACAGCGCGGAGTTTCAAAGCCTTCTAATCTATTAAAAGCTCCGCGAACGGTTTCGACGAGTTCAGGAGTCGCCGAGCCGGGCGGAACTTTCATATAGCGAAGAGCATCAGTGATTAATTTATCCGTCAGAACGAACTGCATAGCGTTTTGTGTAAAGCACCGAACGAATACCCGCGTCAATTCGTCGCACCGTGTCAGCCTGATTCATTGTGTAAAGATGAATCCCTTCGACGTCGCGCGCGAGTAAGTCAATAATTTGTTCAGTTGCGTAAGCGATCCCGGCTTCTTTGACGGCGCCTTGATTATGTCCGTAGACATTCACGAAACGGCGAACACGTTCAGGGACGGACGCGCCACAAAGCTCAACGACTTTTGAAATTTGCGAAGCTGAAGTTATCGGCATGACCCCGGCTATAATCGGCTGCTTGATTCCAATCGCTCGGGCCTTGTCGCGCCACGCGCAAAAAATATCGTTGTCAAAAAATAATTGCGAGATTAAAGCCTTGACTCCCAAGTCGCATTTTTCTTTTAAGTGAATCAAATCTTCTTCGAGCGATTTAGCTTCGGGGTGTTTCTCTGGATAGCACGCCGCGAAAACATCAAAATCATTTCCGAACTCATCTTTTATAAATTTGATTAATTCTGACGCGTGATGAAATTCTCCGAGGTCTGACTCGTCTTTCAAGTCGCCGCGCAACGCTAAAATATTTCTGACGTTGTTGTCTTTGAGTCTGTTGAGAATATCGCGAAGTTCGTTTCGAGTTGTTCCGACGCAAGTAAGATGAGCCACGCCGCAGACGTGATATTTATTTTGAATTCCTGAAGTTATTTCGACTGTGTTATCACGGCTTGAGCCGCCCGCGCCATAAGTTACGCTGATTAAATCAGGATTGAAGCTCACGAGACTATCAATTACCGCGTAAGTTCCGGCGGTGCTGGCGTTGCCCTTCGGCGGGAAAATTTCAAACGTGTAACTCGGTTCAAGCTTCTCAAAAAAATTTTCCATATTAAAATTACTCCTTCTTAAGTCCGTTAATTCTATTTTCTTCCCACGTTATGAACGAGTGATAGAAATTTTCGTCATTGTCATCAAGTCCGCGAGTGATTTCAGTGATGTGAATATGGCTAGCCTTAACCTGTTCAAGAACATAATCAACGGCTAACATAGGTTCAGTGTGAGCGCCGCAAGTATAAATATCAAGAGCCATGTAATTAACTTCGGGCCATGTGTGAACAGACAGATGGCTTTCGCTGATAACGACAACTCCGCTGACTCCGTTTGGCGGGAACTTGTTGAACGACACCGACCAGACTTGAGCATGAGCGCGCTTGGCCGCCTCGACGAGAATATCTTGAAGCTTCGGAACGTTTGTAATTGTATCGTCGCAACCTGAAACTTCGACAATATAATGAACACCTTTAGGGGACAAAATAAAATCGGCCTCCTTAAATCGAAGATATGAAAATAAATTTACGAAATTGTATCACAAACAAAAATTTTGAACGGCGACTTACGATTCAAAAATATAATTTTAATTTTAAAATTGGCTTTGTGAATTTTGATGAAGACGAAGAGATTTTGAGATTTTTGTAGTGACCAAAGTAGTGACTAAAATGAAAATCTTCCGAACATTTTCGCCCGAAGGATTGTGTTTTATTAATTATACACCTACTAGCTAACGATCTTTATGGCTGCTACATAAATTTTAGATACTGCAAATAGCGTTTCCCATCTCTCTCACTTATTCTCTCACCGAATAATTTGAAATTTTGTTCCGCCTGATAAAATTTGATTAATTTTGCGTCGGCTTCACAGTCGAGGTATTTTATCCCGCCTCCGATTCGTTGTTTAATGTAAAGAAGCTCATTATTAGCAAGCTTCATTAGTTCATCACCACTTATGCGTTTACCATCGTCAACCTGATAATTTTTTCCGAGCTGAGCGATAAGGAACGCCGACACAACATAAGCATTAAGAATCTTATGAAGGTGCGAATGTCGTTCGAGTTCTCTTATTGCTGTTTTGCTGAGACCGGCGTAAGGAACTTCGATTGCCTTGTGAGTAAGCGCGAAATATCCCAGCAAACTTCCGTCTTCCTCATCACAAACAAGATAAGTTATAGATTTGCTCTCTTTTGAAAATTGAATCGCGTTCTTTTTCAAAAAATTATCAATGTCTGGATTCAAAGGAGCTTCATCAGATTCTCGCTTCGTCGAAAAAGAAGCGATTAGAAGTTGCACACGTTCTTCACCATATCGATTAATGAAATCGATAATGTTCCAAGTTATTGGTCTCATAATGTTTCACCATGTTTGGCGAGAAATTTTTTCATGAAGCGATCCATTCGCTCGGGATCATCAACAACATTCGTGTGGACCTCTTTTATAGGTTCTTCTCGCCATCGTTTGATTGCTTCG
>CAJORD010000323.1 GCA_905236605.1 uncultured Synergistales bacterium
TGCAGTTCTCGGAATGAATGAAATGATACTGCGCGAAAGTAAAGAGCCAAACGTTATTGAATACTCCGAGAATATCCGAACGGCCGGGACTACTCTGCTGGGTCTCATAAATGACATTCTCGACTTCTCGAAAATCGAGGCAGGCAAAATGGATATTATCCCTGTCAATTACGATCTGTCTTCTTTAATTAACGATCTTGTCAACATGATACAGGCTAGGACAGATAACAAAGGGCTATTGCTGAAGCTTGAATTTGACGAGAACATTCCCAAAATGCTTTACGGCGATGAAGTTCGTATAAAACAAGTCGTTACGAACATACTCACAAATGCCGTTAAGTACACAGAAAAAGGCAGCGTAACATTCCATATCGGCTATGAAAAAATTGCGGACAATCCTGACGGAGTATTTTTGAATTTCTCCGTAGCAGATACCGGCATAGGCATAAAGCCTGAAGATATGGCAAAATTATTTTCCGAATTTGAGCGTATTGAAGAGAAGCGTAACCGTAACATTGAGGGCACGGGCTTGGGAATGAATATCACGAAACGCCTGCTTGAGATGATGGGGACATCATTAAAAGTCAAGAGCGTATATGGCGAGGGGTCAACATTCTCATTCCGACTTCAACAAAAAGTCATAAAATGGGAACCGCTTGGCGATTACGAGGCGGCTCACAAAGCATCGCTATTATCTATAAAGAAATATAAAGAAAAATTCACAGCTCCTGACGCTCATGTTCTTGTCGCTGATGACACGCCGATGAATTTAACGGTGTTCAAAGGTCTGCTGAAGCGGACACTCATAAAAATTGACACGGCTGACAGCGGAAGCGAAGCTCTTTTACTTGCCAAGGATAAGAAATACGATGTTATTTTCCTCGATCACATGATGCCTAATATGGACGGAATAGAGACTCTTAGAAGGCTGCGGGCTGAAACGAAAGGGCCGAACATAAAGACTGCCGCAATATGCCTGACGGCGAACGCAATATCCGGCGCACGTGATGAGTATCTAGCTGTAGGCTTCGATGACTATCTTACCAAGCCGATAGATGCCGCAAAACTTGAAGAAATGCTCACTCACTATCTTCCGCCTGAGAAACTGCTAGCTCCTGAAAGCGACACAAGCAACGCTGTTGACTCTGAACAGAAAATCGAATTGCCGGAGTGGCTATATAAAATAGATGAAATAGACGTTAACGCCGGCCTAAAACACTGCGGCGACGAGGAAGCTTACCTTGAAACTCTTAAAATTTACGGCGATTACTCCGCAACAGGCGCAGACGATATTGAAGGTTTCTGGCGAGTTCGAGACATTGCGAACACTACGGTAAAAGTTCATGCACTGAAAAGCACATCACGGGCTATCGGTGCGGATTCGCTGGGAAAGCTCGCGGAGAAACTCGAATTTGCTGGCAAGGCTGGCGATGAGTCTGTATTAGACGCTGAACTAGCCGGACTGCTGGCGCGTTACCGGGCTTTGGGTGCGGCATTATCTCCATTGTATGCTCCTGCGAAAAATGCTCAGGACGAAAAAGAACTTCCGCTAATTTCTGAAAACGAATTGCGTGAAGCGTATAATTCCCTCCGTGAATGCGCGTTGGGCTTTGATGCAGATGGTGCTGTCTATGCGTTAGACTATCTGAACGGTTTCCGCCTGTCTGAAAGCGAAATGCAAAGAGTCGAACAGCTCCGCAGCGCGGTAAACGATTTCGATTGGGATCGCGTAAACGAAATTTTGGCGTAATTTTAAGGAGGCATTTATTATGGCAAAAAAAATTTTGCTAATAAACCAAAACGCAGTATTGATAACCGGCAGACTGATTCCGATTCTGAAAAATTCAGGGATTGAATGTGTTAGTGTAGCGCCTAACTTAGATGAAATAATTCATGAGAAAGACAGCGCGGATATTTTTGTGCTCCTATCAGGGGATTTCGTAAACGATTCCAAAGATTTTCTGTTGTCTTTAAAAGATATGTGTTCAGTCGACGACAAGCCGCTTTGTGTTATGGGGTATGAAAAAGAGCTCGAGATAATCGAACAAAATATTCCCAAGAATACAATAGCGCGCGAATTCGCACGCCCAATAGATATTAACACTCTGTCTAACGCATTAAAAATTATGCTTAACTCTGGTGAGAACGATGAGAAAAAGCAAATTTTGCTTGTAGATGATGATGTTACATTTTTAAAGATGATGCAAAAGTGGCTGGGAACAAAATACCGCGTTGCCGCAACACGTTCTGGGCCACAAGCTATTAACTATTTAACGGAACATACAGTAGATCTCATACTTCTTGATTACGAAATGCCGTTAATGGACGGTCCGAAAGTTCTTGAAGCGTTCCGCAGTAAGCCACAAACTGCGAATATTCCAGTGATTTTTCTAACAGGCAAGAACGACATAGATAGCGTGAGGAGCGTTATGAGCTTAAAGCCGGCAAGCTACCTTATAAAGTCCATGAACAAAGAGGAAATACTAGAATCGCTGAATAGTTTTTTTTATAAACGACAACATATTTAGCATAAAAATCCTTCCTTAATGTCAGAACTCAAATTTTACTTGACAGCCCATGAGGAGTTAGAAATTTTAATATTTTAATTTCTTATTCCTCGTCTTCGACTTCTGAATTTTCCGGACAAGGAACGTTATACGCAACAGCTGTCAAGACCGGGATAACGAGCAGCGTTAAAATCGTGCTGACCGTCAAGCCAGCCATTATCGTTACAGCCATAGGCCCGAACATTACGTCCCAGATTAGCGGCACCATGCCTAGCACCGTCGTTACGGCCGACATTGCAACAGGACGCAAACGACTTATACCGTCTTCGACGATCGCTTCATATTTGTTCCGGCCTGCTTCAAAGTCCGCACTAACCTGATCGAGCAACACGATCGAGTTCTTCGCAAGCATTCCAACGAGGCTTAAAAGTCCGACTATGGCCAAGAAACTCACGTCCATGCGCATAAGCCATAAGCCGCCAACTATGCCGATTAAAATCAATGGCAACGATAAGAAAATTATTATCGTCTGTCGGAAGCCGTTAAACAAAAATATCATGATAACGAACATTATTAAAATCGCCGGAGGAAAAGCTACGGCCATTCCTGCCATAGACTCATCGGAAAGTTCTTTTTGTCCGCCCCATTCGAGTGTATAGCCAAGTGGTAATTTAATCGCTTCAATGCCGGGCTTTATTCGCGCTAACATTGCGTCGGAGTTGCGGCCAAGTTTAACTTCGCTCATGGCTGTCATCATTCGGCTTCTGTCGCGGTGAATGATTATGTCGTCTTCAAAAGTAGTTTCAAGATTTGAAAACACTGTGCCAAGCGGAACGGCTTTATTTGCTGCCGGCGACCATGTCGGAAGCGAGCTTAAAAGGCTGATGTTGTTTCGCTCTTCAGGAGAAAAAACTAATTTTATTGACAAAGATTTGTCGCCGTCTCTGAAGGCTCCGATTGTTGCGCCTGTAGTCGCGGTTTGAATAGCGTAATTAATTAACGGACGTGAGAGCCCTAGGCTTTGCATTTGATCTTTAAGAATTTGCGGACGGATAACTTCAACACGTTCGCGCCAGTCTGTGCGGCGAAATTCTGAAGATGAATCCTTTTCCATGACCGCAAGAGCCTGCTTCGTGAGCCATCTTAAAATTTCCGGGTCAGAGCCGTAAAATCTAGCGCCGATTTTTTCACTCATTCCGCTGCCGCGCGCAAATAAA
>CAJORD010000324.1 GCA_905236605.1 uncultured Synergistales bacterium
GAACGAAGTTTTGGCTCTTTCTGACGGCGTGGCTGCATCACTTGGACTTTCAAAGAAAAAATCTTTTCATCTAAGACTCCTTGCTGAAGAACTCTTGAGTATGGTTCGCGCCATTGCCGGAGATTTCAGTGCGGAGTTTTGGATTGAGGAAGACAACCGCATTTGCAAACTTCATCTTGAAGCTGAACGAACATCTCTTGATTATGCACGCCGCAAAGAACTTCTTTCAGTTTCCACTAAGGGCGAAAATGTTGCACGTCGTGGAATAATGGAAAAGATCCGCGATTTAATCGAGGCGGGTTTCTCTGGCATGGAAGAAAGTTACAAGCTTCAAGCTGATTACGGAGTCGGAATGTTTAACTACGGAGCATTAGGCATTCTTGATACTGGCATGTCGGAGACTCTTTACGCGTGGTCAATGCAGAAATACAAAAATGAACTTGAATCACGTGATGATGAAAATGAAGACGAAGCCGAAGCACGCGATGAGCTTGAAAAATCTATCATTGCAAATATTGCCGATGATGTTAGAGTCGGCGTTCGCAAAAATAGCTTTGAATTAATCATTGAGAAAAATTTTAATTAATCAAAAAGGAGAAGTATAATAATGTTAATTAACAAACAAACAAATGGTGACGAACTCACAATCGCTCTTGATGGCAGACTCGACACAACGACAGCTCCTCAGCTTGAAGCTGAAGTCATAAGCAGTCTCGATGGCGTTAAAAAATTTGTGCTTGACATGAACAAGCTCGTCTATGTTTCATCTGCTGGTCTTCGAGTTTTGCTTAAGGCCCAGAAAATCATGAACAAACAGGGCAGTATGGTCATCAGAAATGTCAAAGATGAAATCAAGGAAATTTTTGAAGTAACAGGCTTCGACGAACTTTTGACGATCGAGTAGTAATTCATGAATTTTGAGTACAATGTAGACGGGACTGTATTAAAACTCACGCTTGATAAAAAGCTGAGTGCAGTTACCGCCGAACAACTTGAAAAAGAGCTTGCTGAAAAACTTGTCGGTGTTAAAGATTTTACAATCGACATGGCGAAGCTTGCTTATGTGTCTTCAGCAGGACTTAGGGTCTTGCTGAAAGCTCAAAGGCAAGTCGCGCAAAACGGCACGATGAAAATCATCAACGCTGTTCCTGAAGTCATGCGTATATTCGAAACGACAGGCTTCAAAGAAATCTTAAATATCGAAAATTAAATTTTGTAATGTTAGATTTTCGCTTCTTAACGTTGGACATGAAAGACATGATTGACAGTTATACTTTTAAGTATGGAGAAAACTCCTGTCAACATTCTTTTGTGTCCTCTTTTTGTTTATATGGCAAGTACGGCGATATGTTCTGCGAGAACGAAAATTTTTTGTTCACGCTACGTTCAAAGCTCTGCAACAATAAAGAGCGCGTGTATCTGTTCCCAATGGGCAATCTTGAGTACACAGCCGGGATCAAAAATGCGTTGCAAAAAATTTTTGACGATGCCCACGAGAAAAATTGCCGCGTTAAATTTAAGACTTTGACTGAACGGGCGAAAAACATCGTGATTGAATTATTTCCCGGAAAATTTTTGATTGAAGGCAGCCGCGATTATTCAGAGTATATTCACAAAGCAGAACGACTGATTACTTTTTCCGGCAGTGGTTTTGCAAAAAGCCGCACGAATATCCATAGGTTTTTTCGCGATTATGAGGGTCGTTACAAAATAGAAAAAATTATTCCTAAATATTTTACTGAAATCATAAAATTTCAGGCTGAGTGGCTCGAAGCAAAAAATTTAGCCGATAATGACCCTACTCATAAAAAGCAACTTGTTTTTGAAAACGAAGGGATCAGAATTATTCTCGATAACTTTAAGGCTTTAGGCTTAACCGGGATAGTTTTGTTTATTGATAACAAATTATGTGGTTATGTTATAGGCTCGCCTTTATCAGAAAATTGTTTTGACGAAATTATAAACAAAGGCAGCAGAAACATACCGAATATTTCAAGAGTTCTTGTTAATGAATTTGCAAAACACTGTTGCCGTGAATATGAATATATCAACCGCGAAGAGGATTTAGGGGTTAAGGGATTGAGACATATCAAAGTGGATTTGAAACCTGATTTTATGATTGATAAATTTATTCTTACGGAGGCGGCTGGTTAAATTGAACAGAGCCGAGGCTAATATTTCGCTTTTTGCGATAACTTTTTTTGCCGCAGTGCAATATGTATTTATTGCCGGAGTTCCTGCAGGGCTTTCACACTTCGCGTTCCTGTGCATAACTAACCTGCTGGGGTTTCTGATGATACTTGCTTTTTTTTTCGGAGAACTGTTCAGGCTTGACTCAAAACAGATAATTCAGAGCTCAATACTTTCGGGCGAACTTACAGGCTTTAACATTTTCATGCTCATGGGTGTGCAGAACGTTGCCCCCGTGGTCTCAGCTTCGGTGCTTTCGTCATATTTTATTTTTGTCTTAATATTTGAAGCGTTTTTATACCGCCGTTTTCCACAAAAAGTTCACATAGCCAGCGTGTTTCTTGTTCTGCTCGGCCTGTTTTTTATGATGGACGGGGATTTAATGAGCTTGCTTGACAGAAATATTTTTTATTTGCTGATTGCCGAAATATTTCTAGCCGTTTACGTTATGACCGTCGGGAGTTATGCCTCGTCTTCAAATCCTGCAATACTGGCAATGGGACAGATGTTTTTCTGTTTTGCCTTTTCTTTAATCCTATGGACAGGCGAAATTTTATTAAAAAGTGTCCCGTTCGAGTTCCCTGTCAATAAGGAATTTTGGGTAGGAGTTATCTACATCAGCTTTTTCATACGAGGAATTTACGGGATAATACAGATTTACGCGCAAAGGTACGTTAGTCCTTTGAACACGTCTTTAATATTTTCGTCCGAAATAGTAATGACTATGCTGGTTTCGCCGCTGCTGTCAAAATTTTTTGATGCCCCCCACGAAAATATAACGCTGTTAAAAATTGCCGGGAGCGTCTTGATAATTTCGGGACTGGTAATCATGGAACCCGAATTTATAAAGACAGTAAAGAATATTTTTCATGCAAAAATAAAAATCCCCCAAAAGCATTCTTCCGAAAAAATAGCATTAAACAGAAAAATTTTTGTTGCAGTTTTGACAGCCGTTATTTATGTTTTGCTTGACATTCCTGTGATGATGACGGGCTTTCTGCCTGATTACGCGGGGATAAAGAATGCGCTGCCGTTTGTTACAGGTTTGTTTTACGGAATTTACGGCATGACAGGCTGCATTATAGGCTGCTTAGTTTCATCGGTTCTGATGGGCGAGACTTTTATCAGCATGTTGTGGGAGTGCTGGTGCATAACCGCAATATCCCTTTCAATGTATTACGGCTGGCATATTTTCTCGAAATCTCACAGGA
>CAJORD010000325.1 GCA_905236605.1 uncultured Synergistales bacterium
AGTCCCGGCTATAAATGAAAACGTCGGGTCAAAATAAATATATTCGCCGTCAGGGAACCGAATGAAATTCAACGAAGGCCCGAAGTATGCACACAGCGCGCCGATAATAGGATAAAAAAATCGCCAGCCGGGGTCTTGATATATACTTTCAGCGAGGCCCGCGAAACACGCAAGCATAGCTCCGCAGACGAGAACACGCGCTTCAAAACTTCCGAACCATGACGCAAGCACGAGCCACGCTCCCGCTAAAACTATATCGCGAAAGTATCCGTACTGACGCTGCTCAAGAGTTCTTTTAATAAAGAACTGAATTACAACGCACAGCACGGACGCTAAAACACAGCCGACGATTACGGAAATATTATTTGAGAGCAATGCGTTCAAGGCCGTCCATGTATGGCACGAGAGCTTTCGGAACAGTTATGCTCCCGTCTTCGTTCTGATAGTTTTCGATGATTGCGATTAGAGTTCTTCCGACAGCAATTCCGGAGCCGTTGAGAGTGTGAGCGAATCTGATTTTGCCGCCGTCCGCAGGTCTGTAACGCAAATTCATTCGTCGCGCCTGAAAATCTTCGCAGTTTGAACACGAGCTAATCTCGCGATATTTATCTTGTGAAGGCAGCCAGACTTCTAAATCGTAAGTCTTGCATGAGCCGAATCCAATATCGCCCGAGCAAAGATTTACAACTCTGTATGGAAGTTCAAGAGCTTCGAGGACTTCGCCGGCGTTGTTCGTGAGTTTTTCGAGTTCGTCATAACTTGTCTCCGGCGTGCAGATTTTCACCATTTCGACTTTATCAAACTGATGCTGACGCATTAAGCCTCGAACATCACGCCCCGCGCTGCCGGCCTCGCGTCTGAAGCACGGAGTGTAAGCGGTGTAATACAGTGGCAAATCTTTTTCTTCAAGAATCGACTCGCGGTTTAAGTTCGTCAACGGGACTTCGGCGGTCGGGATTAGCCATAAGTCATCGTTCTGAAGTTTATATAAGTCTTCTGCAAATTTCGGGAGTTGTCCCGTGCCTTCAAGAATTGCAGAGCGCACCATGAAAGGCGGTTCGACTTCAAGATAGCCGTGTTTCTTTGTGTGCATGTCCAACATGAAATTCACAAGAGCGCGTTCCATTCTTGCTCCGAGTCCTTTTAAGACCGTGAAACGACTTTGAGCAAGCATAACGCCTCTTTCAAAATCCATAATCCCTAACGCCTCTGCAACGTCCCAATGCGGCTTAGGCTCGAAATCAAATTTTTTCGGCTCGCCCCATTTTCTTACAACAGGGTTGTCGTTCTCGTCATTGCCGATAGGAGTTGTCGCGCTCAAAGTGTTCGGCAAAGTCATTAAATGCGTGTGAAGAGTTTCTTCGACTTCTGCAAGTTCCGCGTCAAGAGATTTAATTTTGTCGCCCATCTCTTTAATTTCAGCTTTGAGGGCGTTGACGTCTAAGTCAGGATTGTTCTTTGCCTGTCCGATTTTGCGTGAGCCTTCGTTGCGCTTGGCCTTGAGGTCTTCAGTTTCGCCGATTATCTTGCGTCGTTTCGCGTCAAGTTCGACTAAGACATCTAAATTAAAATCATGATGACGATTTTTTAAAACTTCGGCGTATTCTTCTTTGTTAGCGAGGATATATTTAATATCAAGCATTGTAGGTTTGTTCGTTCCTTTCGTTTGTGTTAAATGAATCTTTGCGAATGTTTTTCAATAAGTTTGCCATTTCGATAGCGCCCAGTGCGCAGTCTGAACCTTTGTTGCCCGCCTTGCTTCCGGCTCTTAATAAAGCCTGGTCGAGAGTGTCGCACGTCAACACGCCGAACAAAACCGGGACTCTATGTTCAAGACCGACAGCCGCAAGGCCTTTTGAAGCTTCAGCAGCAACGTAATCAAAGTGCGGAGTGTCGCCACGAATGACAGCACCGAGAGCTATAACAGCGTCATACTTGCCCGTTAAGACAATCTCTTTTGCGATTAATGGAAGCTCCCACGCGCCCGGCACCCAGTAAATGTCAATCGCGCCGTTTGAAACGTCATGACGAATCAGCGTGTCTTTAGCGCCGTCGATTAATCGCGAAGTTACAAGCTCGTTGAAACGTGAAGCCACGATAGCGACATGCAAACCTGTTCCTAATAATTTCCCTTCCGTGATTTTCATTTTTAATTTATCTCTCCTTTGTTAAATATTTAAGATATGACCCATGCGAAATTCTTTTGTGTTCAAATATTTTTCGTTAAATTCGTTGGGTTTGATTAAAATCGGAACTCTTTCGACAATTTCGACCCCGTATTCTTCAAGACCTGAAATTTTTCCGGGGTTGTTGGTCATCAAACGAATCTTTTTTAATCCCAAGTCCTTCAAAATTTCCGCACCCGTTCCGTATTCGCGCATGTCCGGCGGGAAGCCTAACGCTACGTTAGCGTCAACAGTATCAAGTCCGGCGTCTTGAAGTTTATAAGCGCGAAGTTTGTTTAATAATCCAATGCCGCGGCCTTCCTGACGCATATATAAAAGGACGCCGCGCCCTTCGTCAGCTATCATCTTCAAAGCCGTGTGAAGTTGTGGCCCGCAGTCGCAGCGCAATGAGCCAAGCACGTCGCCCGTGAAGCATTCACTATGAACGCGAGTTAAAACCGGCGTGTCCGTCGTGATGTCGCCCATCGTCAAGGCCAAGTGCGTGTGTGCGTCGTCGTCGTGGTCAATGCCTCTGTAAGCAAAGACATTAAACACGCCCCATTCGGTTGGGATTGTAACTTCAAGTTTTCGTTCGATTCTTTTATATTCGGGCTTGTTGATTATGATTTCGTAAGCGTGATTGTGTTCATTACAATTCATTTTTAATCAGGAGTTAGGAATGAAAAATCCGGGCTCAAAAATTTTTCCCCTCTATCAGTCCTAAGCAATTTCTTTTCACTCCTTTTGAATTTTTATTTATCTTAGCATAATTTTATTTTTTGAATTTGCGAGCCTGTCTTGCAAGATTATCAAGTCGTTCACCTGAAGCGGGGTGAGAGTTAAATCCGTTATCCTCTGTGTCAAAGCCATTTTCATCAAATCGTTTCATGGCGTTATAAAGTCCCCACGGGTTATAGCCTGCCTTGCTCAAAATTTTTACGCCGTAATTGTCGGCTTCGGTTTCTTGCTCACGGCTGAAGCTGCTTTCTTTGAGTTCGAGGTCTATATTTCCGACCGCGCGGGCCAAGTCGTCGGCGTTTTCGCTGTTTGCTCCCATGATTGAGCGCACTGTGTCGGACAAAGCGAAATTATCATAATGTCCAAGCTGGATATGTCCTAGCTCATGAGCCAAGACCCCGGCGATTTCATTTTCTGACTTCAAAATTTTCATTAGCTCTGTCGTAACGTGTATAGTGTAGTCGCCATCGTCGTCATAAGCGACCCAAGCATTAGGCTCGTCGTCGTATTCAAAATTTAAGGGAAGCTGTGAAAATTTTTCGGCCTTTGTTATCGACTGCCACGCTCGCAGAACAGTTTTTTTATTTACGTCCCCGAAGGCCTCGCTCGAAAATACAAAAATAAAAATTATGGCTAAAATTTTTTTCATAACTCCTCACTCCTCATTCCTAACTCCTAATTAAAAATCAGTCTTCCCAATCTATTGAATCTAAAATTTTTTCAAAGTCCGAAGTCAGATTTTCATCTTCAAAACCGCTCATTGAAATTACAAGATAATAACCGTCGCCGCCGGTTACGAGTGCAACGCTTTCAGCGCCGGCAGTGTTCACGAAACTGAAAGAATAATCGCCGTCTTCGTCTTGTTCAAGGTCGCGGCCGTCCATTTGAATATAAAGACGTTCGACGATGTCAGACAAATCCGCCTTGCCCATTTTATTAAACGCGATCGCTATCGAAGCATTAGCGCTTGGATTTTTAATTACGAGTGTCGAGCCCTGAAGCTCACCGTTCCAACCGGCGGGAACCTCCGCGCGAAAATTTCCGAAAGCTCTTACGTTCGCCGCTGCGCTTGATACAAAAATTAAAATGAAGACCAGAGAGCAGAAAATTTTTTTCATCGAAAACACCTCCGCAGAAAATTATATAAAAATAGCCGCGACTTCGTGGAATTAAAAAGTCAGTCGCGACTAAAAATTTTTGTCTTAAAATCCTAAAGACGGTCGGGAAGTCTGATTTATTTCTCCTGTAAGGAGTCAATCATTCTGGAGATGTCGTCCTGCGCATTCTCTAAACCGGTTACAACGATTAAAGCGTAGTTTTTGTCATCGCCGGAAAGGAAAGCCTTACTATTAACGCCGTTCTGATTGTCGAACTCAAACTGATAGGAGCCGTCAACAGCCTGAAGGTTCTTTCCGTTGAGTGCTTCGACGAATGCGTCTGCGATTTCTTTGAGGCTTGCGCCGTCAGTTCCATCTACTGTGATGCTTGCGCTTGCGGTGTTGTCGTTCTTTACGATCCCGACGGTCTCGCCGTCCTGCTCCGCTGTCCAGCCTTCAGGGACGTCAACGGTGAACTTTCCAAAATCCTGTACGCCTGCGAATGCTGTGGCTGCGAACAAAGCAACGAGTGTTAAAGCTACAAATAAACGTTTCATAATTTCAAAAACCTCCTAAAAAAGATTTAATGATGAAATTATCTTATTTTCAAATTACATTCTCAATAATCCAGAACTGACTTTCACGAAGCTACAATGACGTTTACGAAGAACAATATAAAAGAATATTGACGCAAAAAATATTTCCGTCCGTCGTAATTTTGAAGGCGCCGTTATATTTTTTTACGAAGTTGGAAACTGAAACTAATCCCAAGCCGTGATTTTCTGATTTTGATACAGGCAAGCCGTCGCGATTAAATTTTATTTCGCCAATAAAAAAATTTTCTACCGAAATCCCTAGCATGACTTCGGACAACATTGAGGAAATTACTTTTATATTTCGTTTGTCGGCGGGAAGTTCTTGGACGGCGTTCAGGGCGTTCTCAATCAAATTACCAAGCATCGCGCAAAATTCTGATTCTTCGATGGGAAGTTCTTTTTTAAGTTCGAGCTGCCAATTTATTTTAGTTTGCTTCGTCCGTGCCTGATTATCGTAATACGAAGCGAGAGCATCAACGGCGTTATTAGCGCAGAAGGAAATATAAGCGCCAGTTTTTTTATTTAATTTTTCAGCGTAACTTAAAATTTCTTCGAGGCGTCCTGCCCGTGCAAGTTCAGATAAAACTGCGAGGTGTTGTCTAAAATCGTGTCGCATCACGCGGCTTTCATTCATGTAATTTTTAAGCTCGCTGTAGCGTTTACTCTCGATTCTAAATAAATTATTTTCCTGCTGCAGCCGCGCGCTTTTTATAAGGCTGTTTGTGCTTCGCCACAAGATGTCATAAAACATAAACTCCATGAACAAAAGAAAACTTGTTAGCACCAAAAATATAGGCTGAACTCGTCCCGTCATTATGACGAAAGGACTAATTGGCGTCATCCAATATAAAACCGCGCTCATGAACAACGGAATTAAAAATAAATAGTTCCATACGCTCTCAAAAGTTTTTTCGTTAAGCAAGGTCGGGAGTTTTAATGTGAGCGTTCTAAAAAAAATTGCTCCACACACAATGACAAGTCCGAAATATACACACGAAGATTTAATCATGAAAAGTCGCAACGAATGCCAGATTATATTTTTGATTTCGTAAGGCGACATTATTATAATCGCGTAGATATTACTCATTATACAAAGCATTACAGAATTGAAGAAACAAAATAACTTTTTTTTCATCGGCAAATCTATTAGCCAAGAGTACCAGCCGAATAAAAAAATGCCGTCCGCTATCAAAATCACTCGTGAACGAAAAGAAGAAATCATAGCGACATATGCGGAGCTAAAAAGCAAAATCGAAATCAAAATTATCTGCGCGAAGATTAAACGACGCGACTTAATTTTTATATATTCGCCCACAGGAAGAACTGCAAATATTATCCCGGGGATTATCATAAATACTTCGATTAAGTATCTACAAAAAATTTCAAAATTCATTTCTTGTCCGTCGTAGTCTTAAAATTTGATACTGCGTGAAAGAATCTAAAATATTTTTGTGGTGTCTTACGTGTATAGAATATTGCGCGCCGTTTTGCATTATGAAAGTGCCCTTGTCTTTGCTTAACGACATAACACAATCCATATTTATAATTACGCCTCTGTTGCATTCAAGGAAGCGTTCTTCGTTGGCAAGTATAGTTTGAAATTCTCTGAACGCCATACTACAAAGCATAGATTGACCGTTCCTCATGACTAACTCGACATTATGGTCGTTTGAAAGAATGGCAGAAATATTTTTTAATGGAATTTTATAACTGTTCCGAGAAACTCTGACATTTATATATGGCTCATGAGCCGACAAAATTTTCACAGCTTCGCTCAAAACGTAATTTATTCTTTCGTAATTGTACGGTTTCAGAATGTAATCAAATGAATGAATTGGGAATGCCTCAAAGACAAATTCCCGCGATGTCGTCGTGAACACGATAAGAACTTTATCATCAAGCTCGCGAAGCTTTTGAGCCGTCTCTATGCCGGTGAGAGTTTTCATTATTATATCCATGAAGATAATTTGAAATTTTCCCGGCTCGAAGCTCTCTAAAATTTCTTCGCCGTTTTTAAAAGATTCTATTTCAAATTTAAGTTCCGG
>CAJORD010000326.1 GCA_905236605.1 uncultured Synergistales bacterium
AGGAGTTAGGAGTGAGGAGTTTTAATTAATTCCTCACTTATTGCTCTTCTTCGATTGCTTTTCCCGCCATTTTATCCATCAATATCGGCGACAAAACTCCCAACACGCACAGAACGATTAGCACCCAACATACTGGAGTCGAAAATAAAATTTTCGGGTCGCCGCCTGATAGTAACAGTGAACGCCTTAATCCTTTCTCACCGATCGGGCCGAGTATCAACGCGAGAACTATTGCGGCGTTATTAAGTCCGAATTTTCGCGCGAGCCAACCAATCACGCCGAAGATTAACATGATAACGACGTCAACAAAATTTTGATGAATTGCGAACGAGCCGACCACGCACAAAATCGTTACTGACGGAATTAAAATCGCGTCTGAAAGTCTCGCAATGTGAGCAAAGCCGCGGCACCCTAGCAAGCCTATCCCAAGCATAAAAAATTGAATTAAGACAAAGCCCGCAAAGAATGTATATGTCATCTTAGCAGTTTCGCCGATGAAAAGATTAGGCCCCGGCGTCAAGCCCTGAATGATTAAGCCGCCCATTAAAACCGCTGTAACGCTTTCGCCCGGTATTCCTAAAGTCAACATAGGAATTAAAGAACCTCCCGTTACGGCGTTATTCGCGGCCTCGCTGCCTGCAACTCCTTCATAGCTCCCGTGTCCGAATAATTCTTTGTGTTTCGAGAATTGTCGCGCCGTGTTATACCCCATGAAACACGCTATCGAAGCTCCTGCGCCGGGCAAAATCCCTACTAAATTTCCGATTATCCATGAACGTCCGATTGTCGGAGCGAGTTCTTTTAATTCGGATTTTGTTAAAAGCATTTTGTCATTAAATTTTGCCGCCTTAGCTCGTTGTTTAATTTTCGCTTCGGCAAGCACAAGAGCCTGACTCATTGAAAACAATCCGATTAAAGCGCACGTTACATTAATCCCTTCATACAAAGAACTCTGTCCGAACATAAAACGCTTCACGCCTTGCATAGGGTCCATGCCGATTGTAGAGAGCAAAAGGCCAAGCGCACCGCTCATTAAACCTTTGACCATAGATTTTGAAGAAACTCCGGCGATTATCGTCAGTCCGAAAATCGAGAGCCAAAAATATTCCGGCGAACCGAATTTCATTGCAAGCTGTCCTAGAACAGGCGCGAAGAAATACAACGATATACACGAGAGCAGACCGCCGAAGAATGACGCTATGCACGCCGTGCCAAGTGCTTTACCCGCCTGACCTTTGAGCGTCATTTGATAGCCTTCAATCGCTGTCGCAGCACTCGCAGGAGTTCCGGGCGTGTGAATTAAAATTGCTGAAATCGAGCCGCCGAAAATCGCTCCGCAATAAATCGCGCCCAGCATAATCATTCCTGTTGATGCTTCCATTGAAAACGTCATCGGCAACAACAAAGCCACGCCCATAGCCGCAGAAAGTCCCGGCAAGCAGCCAATCACGATGCCAATCGTAACGCCCGCTATCATTGCGAGAATGTTCACAGGATACAGAGCATTAATAAATCCATTACCCATTAATGATAAAGTCTCGAACATTTTTACACGCTCCCTTCGTTAATAAAAAAGACTTCCCGCAGGCAATCTGACTTCAAGAAACAAAGTGAACGCGCAATAAACGAGAGCGATTATTACAATTTCGGACAAAATCGCCTGCCACAGTTTCACGCGCAGAAAAATTAAACTCGCCGTCATGAACAAAACGCTTGCGACATAAAATCCAAGATAAGGCATTAAGGCAAGATATATCACAATCATCGCGAACAAAATAAAAAATTGCGACGGAATAAAATCTTTGAAATCATCAAGCCCGCTTTCAATTCCGTTTTTAATCGCAGCGACGACCATATTAAACGCGTGAAGAGTAGTTAGCGCGGCGAGCAATGCAATCACGCACAAGGGATAAATCTGCGCGGCCTTCGGAAGTTTCAAAGTCATGTTCAAAAAGAACGCGCACACGGCATACATAGCAAGGCATACCCCGATGTCAGTTTTTTTCATCTTCATGTTAAAAATTTTTCTCCTTTCTTGAAGCAAAAATATAAAAATGAGGAATTAGGAATCAAAATTAACTCCTAACTCCTCACTCATAATTTCTAATTAAAATTAATCCCAAAGTTTTGAAACTTCGTCGGTGCAGAATTTATACTGCTGGTCGATCAGCTTCGCTGTGTCTTCGGCGTTCATGTAGAGAGTTGTAACTCCGGCTTTCTCTGCTGCCGCGATATATTCAGGGTCTTCCATTGCTTTTTTGAAAGCGTCTTCGTAAAACTTTATTGCTTCCGGTGAAGTCCCTTTCGGCGCGACGATAGCTCTTGCGCTTCCGTACCACTTATTATAAAAGCCGAGTTCACCAAGCGTCGGAACGTCAGGGAATGAAGGCATACGATTTTCGGCGAACACTCCCAAAATTTTTACTTCGCTCATCATTGAGGCAATGTCGGCTTCTTTAGCGACAGAGAAATCAACTTCGCCCTGACGCAACGCGAGCAGCTGATCCGCCGTGCCGCCATAAGGAATTGCCATATACTTGAAGTCGGCAGTCTTTGCTAAAAGTTCCGCGCCGATGTGGTTGGAGGCTTTCATTCCGTTCGTTGAGGCTTTGAGCTTGCCGGGATTTTCTTTTGCAAACTTCACAAGCTCTTCGAGCGAGTTAAACGGGCTTGACTTTGCGACCATCACTAAAGAAGTTTCGTTTACGTGATTGCAGATCGGCACGAAGTCATCAATTTTATAATCGCCGAGCTGTTCGACAATATTTGAGCAAAGCGTCGGGAGGTTGATGAAGCCGATTGTGAGGCCGTCGGGTCGTGCGTTCGATAACGCTGTCCAACCGATTGAGCCGGAGCCGCCTTCAAGATTTTGAATGACTAAAGTTTTTCCGATTTTGTCAGTCGCGAACTTTGAAAGCACTCTCGCGGTGTTGTCAGTGCCGGAGCCGGCCTTATAAGCTACGATGACGGTAACGTTCTTTGAAGGCTCCCACGCATAAGCCGCGCACGATACGATAGCAAAAACGACAACGAGCGCCAATAAAATAAATTTTTTCATTAAAAAATCACCTCTTGAAAAATTTTGGTCTTGTGAAAATTATAATCGACGCTTTAATAAAATGTTATAATGCAACGCGAATTTA
>CAJORD010000327.1 GCA_905236605.1 uncultured Synergistales bacterium
CGGCGAAGATGTAAACGTTCTCGTTCTTGATACAGAAGTTTATTCAAACACCGGCGGACAGTCATCGAAGTCAACACCGACAGCGGCAATCGCACAGTTTGCTGCAAGCGGCAAGAGAACTCGCAAGAAAGACCTTGGCCGCATGGCTATGACCTACGGGACTGTTTATGTAGCTCAGGTTGGCATGGGAGCAGATAAGAATCAGCTTCTCAAGGCCCTCAAAGAAGCCGAAGCTCACAAAGGCCCGTCGTTAATAATTGCTTACGCGCCTTGCATTAACCATGGAATCCGCGCAGGCATGGGCAAGACCCAGGAGCGCACGAAGCTCGCAGTCGAGGCTGGTTACTGGCATCTGTATCGTTACAACCCGGATTTAATCAAAGAAGGAAAGAATCCGTTTGTACTCGACAGCAAAGCACCGAAGAGCGACTACAAAGAGTTCCTGCTCGGCGAAGTTCGTTACTCATCGCTCAAACTTGGTTTCCCGGATATTGCTGACGAACTCTTCGAGAGAAACGCGCAGGAAGCCAAAGAACGTTACGAAACATACAAGGCTCTCGCTGAAATGGCCGCCGCGCCTGTCGAAGCGAAGTAGCTTTTTCAATTAGGGATTAGGAGTGAGGAGTTAGGAATTAATTTTTAATTTCTTGCTCCTGATGAGTTAAGAAATTTTGCCGGGTGTTTTCATGAATGCCCGGCATTTTTGTATCATTAATGCGCTCTCCAAAATAATTAGCGATTATCTTCAATGCTATAATCTGAAAATTATTTTTAGTTTTACATGGAGGGTCTTTTTTATGCCTAGTCTTAATAAAAACTCGACTTTGAGTTCAAGAGAGACATTCGCAAGCCGTCTGGGATTTATTCTTTTGTCAGCAGGCTGTGCAATCGGTCTCGGTAACGTTTGGCGCTTTCCGTTTATAACTGGTCAGTACGGCGGCGCGGCTTTCGTTTTGATTTATATCATCTTCCTTCTGTTTCTCGGTATGCCGATTATGGCGATGGAATTTTCGGTCGGTCGTGCATCAAAGCGAAGTTCTTCGCGTTCGTTCGCAGTTTTGCAGCCAAAAAATAAAATCTGGTCGCTGTGGGGCTATGTCAGTTGGATCGGTAACTGCATTCTCATGATGTACTACACGACTATAACCGGCTGGATGATCGCTTACACATACTATTCAGCGATTGGGGAGTTCAAAACTTTTGACTCCG
Source organism: uncultured Synergistales bacterium (assembly GCA_905236605.1). GTDB lineage: Bacteria > Synergistota > Synergistia > Synergistales > Aminobacteriaceae > JAFUXM01. The sequence goes on from CAJORD010000327.1 coordinate 1,210, forward strand.
CAGCCGTAGGAGGATTTTTTGATGGCATTCTTGCAAACCCGACCGAATTGACTTTCTGGATGGCTGTAGCGGTTTTAATCGGAACTTTAGTTTGTTGGTCAGGACTTCGCAACGGTGTCGAAAAAATCACGAAGGCGATGATGAGCGGACTTTTATTAATCATGATTGCGCTTGCGGCTCGTTCAGTTACGCTTGAAGGCGCGGAGAAAGGATTAGAGTTTTATCTGCGTCCGGACTTTGAAAAATTATTTGCAAACGGACTCGGCACGACTTTATACGCAGCACTTGGCCAAGCGTTCTTTACGTTAAGCCTTGGGATCGGTTCTATGGCGATTTTCGGAAGCTACATTGGCAAAGACCGAAGATTATTTGGCGAGAGCGTTTTAGTTTCCGGGCTTGATACGTTCGTGGCAATCACAGCCGGATTGATAATCTTCCCTGCGTGCTTCGCATATGGAATCAATCCTGGCGCAGGTCCCGGATTAATCTTCGTGACGTTGCCGAACATGTTTAATCAAATGCCTAATGGTCAAATTTGGGGAGCTTTATTCTTTTTGTTCATGAGCTTCGCGGCACTCTCGACGGTTATCGCGGTCTTTGAAAATATTGTTGCGTGTTTCATGGACGCTTGGGGTTGGTCGCGCAAAAAATCTACAGCGACGATGGCAATTTTAGTTTTCGTTTTGTCTATTCCGTGCGTGCTTGGCTTCAACGTGCTTTCAAACGTTCAACCTTTCGGCCCCGGGTCCGGGATTCTTGACTTTGAAGACTTCATCGTCAGCAATAACTTACTTCCTATCGGTTCCGTGATTTATTTATTATTCTGCGTAACGCGCTACGGTTGGGGTTGGGACAACTTCACCGAAGAAGTCGATATTGGAACGGGTATGAAATTCCCGAAGTTTTTGAGATTTTATTTCACGTATATCGTGCCGGTTATCATGCTCGTGATTATTGGCGTTGGATATTGGCAGACATTCGCAAAATAATTAGGAGAAATTTTTATGAGTGATTCAAATTCGCGTGAGACGCTAGGCAGCCGACTAGGATTTATATTTTTGTCGGCGGGTTGCGCCATCGGCCTTGGGAACGTCTGGAGATTTCCATTTATAACCGGGCAATATGGTGGAGCGTTCTTTGTTTTAATTTACGTTTTATTTTTATTGTTCTTCGCGCTTCCGATTTTGGTAATGGAATTTGCTGTCGGGCGTGCGTCGCAGCGCAGCGTAAGTCAATCGTTCGCAGTCCTCGCTCCGAAAAATAAAATTTGGTCTTTATGGGGCTATGCGGGCTGGGTCGGCTGTTGCCTGCTCATGATGTATTACACTGTCGTAGCCGGCTGGATGATCGCTTACACGTTCTACGCAGCTTCAGGAGCGCTCGAAGGAATTTCGCCCGAACAAGTCGGCGCGGCCTTCGGAGGTCTTGTTTTAAATCCTGAACGTACAGCGCTGTGGCTCTATGTCGCAGTGTCGATTGGCTTTATCGTTTGTTGTTCAGGGCTTCGCAGCGGTGTCGAACGCGTAACAAAAATCATGATGGCGGGATTGCTTGTTATCATGATAGCGTTAGCGATTCGTTCCGTAACTCTTGAAGGCGCGGAGAAGGGTTTAAGTTTCTACCTCAAACCTAGCTTTGAAAATCTCACAGCTAAAGGCTTCTGGACGAGCGTATATGCGGCTCTCGGTCAATCGTTCTTTACGTTAGGACTTGGCGTCGGCAGCATGGCGATCTTCGGGAGCTACATCAGCAAAGAAAAATCTTTGATGGGCGAGAGCTTAATCGTTACGGTTCTTGACACGTTCGTAGCTTTAACGGCAGGCTTAATAATTTTCCCGGCGTGCTTTGCATACGGAATCAATCCCGGAGCAGGTCCCGGATTAATTTTTGTAACGCTTCCGAACATGTTTAACTCGATGCCGAACGGACGAATCTGGGGAACATTATTTTTCTTATTCATGAGCTTCGCGGCCCTTTCGACCGTTATCGCCGTGTTTGAAAATATAATCGCGTGTTTCATGGATAAATTCGGCTGGACGAGATTAAGAGCTTCAATCGTAACTTGCGTAGGGATTTTCATTTTGTCATTGCCGTGCGCGTTCGGTTTCAATATTTGGTCAGGCTTCCAACCGTTTGGCGAAGGCTCTAATGTCTTAGACCTCGAAGATTTTATTTTGAGCAACAATATTTTGCCGATTGGCACGACGATTTATTTATTGTTCTGCACTACGCGCTACGGTTGGGGCTGGGACAATTTCATTAAAGAAGTCGATGAAGGCACGGGCTTGAAATTTCCGAAGTTCCTGCGCGTCTATCTGACTTATATTGCGCCGGTCATCATGTTAATAATTTTCATCGCGGGTTATTGGGAGAAATTCAACTAAAAGCATCTATAAAAATTAGTAGCATACTTTATGCGGTCTTCCGAAAGTGGAAAGGCCGCTTTTTTAAAAATTGTTATAATGACTCCACTAAAATTTTTTTAATTTTGGAGGAGGAATTTTTTATGTTAGGTTATGGCTACGGACTTGACCCTACGATTATTATAGTTATCCCAGCTCTGCTGCTTTCAATGTGGGCACAGGCAAGCGTTAAAAGCACTTTCAGCAAATATAGTCAAGTTATGGCGCGGGCGAATGTTACTGCCGACAGCGTCGCTCACAGTTTATTATCTCTCTACGGAATGTCAAACATGCCCGTCAATCATGTTTCAGGCTCTCTGACTGACCATTACGATCCACGAAACAGAACTCTTAATCTTTCTGATGACGTTTACGGAAGCCGAAGCATCGCTTCAATCGGAGTTGCTGCTCACGAAACAGGCCACGCCATTCAACATTTAGAAATGTATTCGCCGCTTGTCTTAAGAAATTCTATTGTCCCAGTCGTCAATATCGCTACGAGCGCTTCAACGCCGCTCTTCTTTCTTGGACTTCTGATGGCAAATTCTACGCTCGTTACGGTCGGGATTATGTTATTCACGGCGGCACTTGTCTTTCATCTTGTAACACTTCCAGTTGAGATTAACGCGAGTTCACGCGCTTTGAAACTCCTCGAACAAACTCACACTCTTTCACCCGAAGAATTAAAAGGCGCGAAGAAAGTTTTGACGGCGGCAGCTTGGACTTATATTGCTGCGGCTCTTACTTCTGCTTTGACTTTAGTAAGAATGATTTTAATCGCTCGTTCACGGAGGCGTTAATTAATTGCGTGGAATCGAAGCGGCTCTGAAAATTTTAAGCGAAAATAAAAATTCTTTTGCGTCCGAAGCTCTTAGAAAACTTGCCGACCGTGAAAAAATGAAGCAAACAGATATTTCGCTTGCGTCATCTTTAATTTATATCGTCATGCGTCGGCGCGAACTTTGGCAAAAAATCACCGGGACTTTCATTCATTCTAAAGAAAAACTCCCGGCGCAAGTCTACACGGCTATGTTAATGGGCGCGGGCGGCTTGATGGAGCTTCGGCGATTTTCCGAAGGAGTTTTGATTAACGGCATCGTCGAAACATTAAAAAAGAAGAAAGAAAATCAAAAATATATTTCACTCGTCAACGCGGTCTTGAGAAAAATTAAAGAGAACGGCGCGGAAATGATTGAGAATTTGAAAAAATCTTCCGTGCTTGATGACAGAGCCTTATGCGCGGGCGTGCCGGTCTGGTTTATGTCGGCTTGGATAAAATCTTGGAGCAGAACTGAAATTAGCGAAATCTTCGAGATGTTTTCTTCGGCGTCGCACTCGGCTGTAAGAACTCAAGAGCCTGAAAAATTTTTGAAACTCGTTGAAGGGAAGGACTTCCGCGCTTTCAAGTCCGACATCTCGCAAGCGATAAGACTAACTGAAAGCGTATTGCCCGTGAGCTTGCCGGGATTCAGCGAAGGACTTTGCAGCGTTCAATCTGAAAGTTCAATAATCGCGGCTTCACTCGTGAAAAAATTTTATACAGGCAAAGGCTTAATCTTAGATATGTGTTCGGGACGCGGAGTCAAGGCCGGGCAAGTCTTGCAAGAAAATCAAAATTCAAAGCTCGAATGTTGGGAACTGTCCGCGAATCGTTCAAAGAGCGCAGAACACGAACTTGAAAGACTTCACGTTAAAGACAGAGCTATATTAAAAATCGGCGACGCCCTCGCGATAACGCCCGATGAATCGCCTTCGTTCGTTATGCTCGATGCGCCGTGCAGCGGTTCTGGAACTTGGAACAGAAAGCCCGAATCAAAATGGCAATTAACATGGAAAAAATTTGACGCTATCACTGACACACAAAAAAAATTATTGGAACGCGCCTTGACGCTTTGCAAATCTGGCGGCTATGTTTTATATATTACGTGCAGTTTGTTGCGTCAGGAAAATGAAAACGTCGTCGCGGAAGTCCTCGCTTCACATTCAGACTGCGCAGAAGTTTCTTCAATGATAGATTTCAAAGGCGCAGCGTTTAAGAAGGGCAGACCCTACGGATTTTATATAATGCCGTGTAACGCGTGGCTAGATGGTTTCTACTGCTCGTTGATAATGAAAAAATAATTTTTTAAGGAGAGAAAATTTTTTGGCAACATTTAGAAAAGTAAAAGAACGAAATTTTATTGATATTTGCGATGAAGGTACGCTCGAAGAAGTTCAAGATGCTATAAAGTCTGGCATAGATGTAAATGTCCTCGATGAATATGGCGAAAATGGTCTTCACTGCGCAGCCGCGCGGAACACTGCCGACGTCGTAAAAGCTTTGATAGAAGCCGGGTGCAAAGTCAATCTCGCTGCGTATGACGGCAACACGCCACTAACATGGGCTTCGGCTCACAACACTCCCGAAGTCGTGAAGATTCTCATTGACGCAGGCGCGGAAGTCAACGCGGCTCGCTATGACGGACTCACGGCACTTTTAGGCGCGGCCAGAAACAACACGCCCGAAGTTATAGCGATTTTGGTGAACGCGGGAGCCAATCTCAACGCTAAAGACAGCAACGGAATGACCGCGCTATTAACAGCCGCGCAGTTTAACGTTCCTGAAGCCGTGAATATCTTAATCGACGCTGGCGCCGATGACGTCGTGAATAATTCCGGCGATAACGCTTTAATGCTCGCTGCTCGTTGGAACTCTCCGGAAATGGTTGAAACTTTGTTGCACGCAGGCGCCGAATTAAAAATTAGAAACAAAGAAGGGAAAACTGCTTTCGATTACGCAAAAGAAAATGAAAAACTTCAAGGCTCTGATGCTTTGAAACAGTTAGAAAAATTAATGAAGGAGGAGGCGGAGATAGTTTGAAATTAAAAAAACGTCAAGGCGGCATTATAAGTTTAATTGTGCTTTTAGTCGTCGTTACGATTTTCGCATCGGGAGCTATCGCGGTTTATACGATATTCTTAAAACCGGATAATAAATCTAAAGTTCCGCAATTCGTTGGAAATTCAACCGTGGCGGCCGTCGCTGAAGCTGAAAATCTCGGGCTTATCGTTCAGCTTGAGCCAGTCGCTTCAACATTGCCCGAAGGAAGAGTTCTCGCTCAAACTCCGCAGGCCGGTGAAGAATTGCGAAAAGGTCAAGTAGTCGTGTTACAAGTAAGTCAAGGCGGCGAATTGCATTCAGTCCCAAACGTTCAAGGACAGACACTCGTAAAAGCTCAAGAAGAAATTAAATCTCAAGGCTTCACTCTCGGCGACGTAATCAAAATCAGCGAGCCTAATGTAAAGCCCGGCACTGTCATTGCACAAAGTCCGGCGGCTCCCGCTGAAGTTACTTCGGGGCGAAAAATTGATTTACTCGTTCAAGCCGGGACTGCTCAAGCTGAAAATATTACGGTCCCGGACGTCAACAGAATGACCGAAGAAGAAGCGCGCAACGTCCTCGAAACTGCGGGTGTGAAAGTTCAAGCCGTAGATCGCGTTTATAGTCCATTGTTGCCCGAAGGCCTCGCCATTGAAACTCGTCCCGGCGTCGGCACTCTGATAAAACCGGGGCAAGGCGTGATTTTGAAGCTCGCGACGCAACGAAGGCCGGCGGGTTATTCGGACGTGGATTCAAAAAAACAAACCGCGCAAACGACCAAAGGCAACGGCACCGTTACAACACCTCGAAACATAGCCGCAACAACTCCCGAACAAAAAACACAAACTCAAACTACGCCGGCTCAAACGCAAACGGCTAATAATAATCGCGGCGTTACAGTGTCCGTAGGCGGTGAAGATGAAGTTTTCATTGGCGACGATTACGACTTAGGAACGCCGACAACAAAGACAGCTTCAAAACCTGCTACGCCGACTTCAAATTCAAATTC
>CAJORD010000328.1 GCA_905236605.1 uncultured Synergistales bacterium
CTTTCAAAACTGCTTTCGCTGATGTCCTTAGAGGCTTCACAGAGACGGCTCCTTTATTTGAAAGTCTGTTGCAAGATGGCCGAGAACTAAGAGCCGCCGCAGAAGGCATTATGAGCACCGCCGTTACCCACGTAACAAATTTCACGCAAGATAGTTATGACGCTTTGGGCAGTGCCTTATGGTTGTTGATAGGCTTGGCGGCTCTTGCTATAGTCGTCGGATTATGCGTAGCGTTTTATATCGCAGGTTCTATTCGTAAGCCGTTATCAAGAGTTGTAGAACTCGTAACGAATGCCCGCGACGGCGATATGTCGATAACGCGCGATGACTTCCATTATGAAGGACATGACGAGCTTGGAGAACTTGGCGACGCTTTGTCAGAAATGTTTATTTCGTTGCGCACAGCGATTAGCGAAATTCGAGATAACGCAAACTCTTCGACTGAAAAAGCTGCGACAATGCACGAAGACGCTTCCGCAAACCTCGACGGGGCTAATAACGTTCGCAAGGCCGTAGCTGACGCCGTGAAACTCATGGAATCAAATTCAGCTTCGCTTCAAGAGAGCAACGCAGGAACGGAAGAAATGTCCGCCGCTTCAATGACAAGCGCACAAGCAGCAACAGACTGCGCAGAGTTTATTTCAAACGTTACTCAGGTCGCTAACAAAGCCACACAAACCGTCCAAGAAGCGATTGCGAACATGGCTATACTTCAAACGAAGACCGACGAGAGCGGCGAAAAACTTCAGGGTCTTGTTGATTCTGTTGACAAGATCAGCGAATTTATCGGTGTCATCACGTCCATAGCTGACCAGACGAACTTGTTGGCACTGAACGCCGCCATCGAAGCAGCTCGCGCAGGGGAAGCCGGGCGCGGTTTCGCAGTCGTCGCTGAAAGCGTAAGGAAGCTCGCTGAAGAGTCAGGCCGTGCTGCTGACAGTGTCCGCGGTTTAATGGGCGATCTTCAAGACGGCGCTCGAGATACGAAGTCGGCAAGTGATGAAACAGCTACGCTTCTTGTTCAGACTGTCGAAAAAGGAAACGCCGCTAAAGATTCACTCGCTGAAGCCATGAGCCAAATCGACAAGGCAAACGACCGAATTCAAAATATCGCAGCTGTAGCAGAAGAACAAGCGGCTTCAAGTCGTGAAATCGCAGCCGGAATTGACAATGTAACGAAGGCCACAACTGAAATTCTTGACCATCTTGAAGGAATCAAAAATTCCATGGACGAGACAGCGGTAGTCGCTGAACGTGCTGCAAGAATTTCAAATGAACAGACGCAGCTTGCTCAAGACCTTCGAGATTCTCTTTCGATGTTTAATATTGGTGATGGCGGTTCAGGCGCAAAGAAAGGCCGCAAAGCTCTTCCCGCAAAAAAATAAATCGCCGTTCTTAAAATAAAAATTTTTTGAAACTCGCCCCCATGCTTAAAAGTGTGGGGGTTATTTGCGTGAATATCACTATTTTGTTATCATTACATCAAAATAATAACTTACTTTTATATTCCTAATGTTGTTGCGCTGTGTGCGGGACAAAAATTCTTTTCGAGGAGATCAATATTCGTAATGTTAAAAAACTTGAAGATCACTGCTAAATTAGGTGTCGGTTTCGGGCTTGTGTTAGCCTTGTTCGGTGTCGCTGTCTTTTTCAGTTGGCAAAGTATTTCTGTCGTTCAAAGTGAAATGGCATTCCTCCAAGACGTCGCTAAATCCTTGGACATGGTGAACGAAGCTAACGGTTTTGTATCTTGGATTCGCGCAGATATTCGAGATTTACACTATTCAGAGAGCGAAGAAGATATTTCTCGTCTTCAAGGGCATATCACAGATTTACAAAAAGAATTAACCGAGATTAATCAACTCTATGCACGGATACCACGAATGGATTCACTTGCTGGAGCTGCTGCTATGGAAACGGTTTTGCGCCGCGGCGTTACGAACTTGAATAAACTCGTCAGTCTAATTCGCGTCAAAGCCTCCGCAGTAAAAAAACTTAATGAAGACATCGTGATAATTCAGCGTAGTTTTAGTGAAATCGTCGAGCTTCAATATAAGCGAACATACGACGAAATAAACGAAGTCGTTAAAGACCTCAAAGGCGGCTCTAACGATGAAATTATATTAAATCTTGCCTCGGACCTGACGCGCAAAGTAGATCGCGTTAAGGGTGCTGAAGAAATGTTGACTCAATTAATCACGATCGCTTGGCGTTATCAAGAAGGAATGATGAACGACGACGCCAAAGCCTTGAGTAACGTTGCTGACTCGCTCGACAGACTTAATAATATGGTCATTGATTTTGCAAACACTACCAAAGTTCAGGACGTTAAAGACAAATTAAACAGTCTTCGCGATGAGTTTCAAACTTTCAAAACGAGTTTTGCCGCCGTTGTCAAAGCCTTCAGGGAAACCGAACCGCTGTTTCAAGCGTTCTTGAGCGACACACTTGAA
>CAJORD010000329.1 GCA_905236605.1 uncultured Synergistales bacterium
CAATTCCGTTTTTACCCAAGTCTCGACGCTGTTGCCAAGATAAATATTCGCCGTAACGACTCCGTCCTCAACACCTGAACCAGCTTCGCCGATTGAAAGCGATTCAGGACGCGCCATTATTAAAGCTTTGTCGCCGACTTTTAATTTATCAGAATAGCGCGGGGCTGTGAAAATTTTGCCTTTGATGTCAACGACGCAGGAATTATTTTCAATGCCTTTGACTTCGCACGGGAAGAAAGCAACTTTGCCGACAAATCCAGACACAAAAGTGTCTACAGGATCGCGATATATATCGCTGGGTGTTCCGACTTGAATTATATTGCCGCTCTTCATTACTATGATTCTGTCTGAAAGGCTCATCGCTTCGACGCGGTCATGCGTAACATACATTGCCGTTATGCCAAGCGACTTTTGAAGCCTGCGGATTTCGACGCGCATTTGCTCACGAAGCAAAGCATCTAAGTTCGATAATGGCTCGTCAAGCAACAACACCGACGGCTCAACGATCAACGAACGAGCGAGCGCAACTCTCTGCTGCTGACCGCCGGACAATCTCGAAGGCGGACGCTTGCCCATCGTTCCAAGTCCGACCATCTCTAAAAATCTTTGAACTTTCTCGGCGATTTCGTTTTCTGGAATTTTGCGAAGCCTTAAACCGTAAGCCACGTTATTAAAAACGTCCATGTGCGGGAAGAGTCCGTAGCTCTGGAAGACCATTGCTGTATCGCGCTTGTTAGGAGGCGTAAAAGTTACGTCGTTGTCGCCGATGAAAATTTTTCCTGAAGTCGGCTGCTCAAATCCTGAAAGCATTCGCAGGATTGTTGACTTTCCACAGCCCGAAGGCCCAAGCAAAGTTACAAGCTCGCCCGGCTCAAGCCTGAATGAAACTTCATTGACCGCCGTAACGTCCTGCTTAGATTGAGGATCGCGGAAGATTTTCGTGATTTTTTCAAATGTTACTGATTTCGATTTATTATTCGCCACTTAAAATTTCTCTCCTTCCTTAAATTAATTTACGCTCTTCGTTAAGTTTGCATTTTCGCGAACTAAAAGCCGCATTATTCCGAACGCTCCGAACACGATTATTATTAACACCGTCGAAAGAACGCTTGCAAGTCCGAATCTCAAATTTTCAGAGAAGTTATAAATTAAGACTGTCAAGTGATACCAACGCGCCGAAATTAAGAATATAACCGCGCTAACGGCTGTCATCGAACGCACGAATGTATATGACAAACTCGAAAGAAACGCAGGACGCACCAACGGAAGCACAACCGTTTTGAACACAGTCGCTTGATCCGCTCCCAAATCCGTAGCTGCTTCTTCGATTGACGGGTCTATTTGTCTTAATGACGCTATGCCACCTTCAATTCCGACAGGCAATTCTCGAATGACGTAATTAATAATGATAATTGCCGCCGTCCCGACTAAAATAATCGGAGCGTGATTGAAAGCTAAAATGTAGCTGATACCGACGAGAGTTCCGGGCAAAGCGAACGGAGTCATTAGCAACATTTCTAATAATCTTTTACCATGAAATTTTCGACGAACGATTAATAATGCTGCTATCATTGCCGTAATGCCTGCGATCGGTGTTGCTATTGCCGCAAGAGTTACAGTGTCAAACAAAGCATCTTTCGAGCGCGTGATAGCTTCGGTGATGTTCTCAAGGCTGAACGTGTAATCAATTCCCCAGTTCTTGACGAAGCAGCCCGCGAAAATCGTTCCATAAAGCAAAATTAAAATGAAAACAATCGTGAAGATTATTCCCGTTAAAATTCTTCGCACTAATGGCGTAGTCAGTTCTGTGATTCGTCCGGACGGTTTGCCCGTTACTGTTACATATGAGCGCTTGGCCACCCAAAATCTTTGAGCAAGAAACGCCGTGAGCGTCGGCAACAATAATAAAATTGAAAGTGCCGCGCCGTGTCCTAGTCTGTTCATGCCGGTAACTTCGATATAACTTTCAAGCGATAACACTCTTAAATCGCCAGCGAGTAGCAACGGGTTTGCGAAGTCTGCTAATGAAGTCGTGAAAACTAACAGCCACGCGCTTAATAATCCCGGTATCGCAAGCGGCAATGTTATCGACGAGAAAGTCTTGAAACGACTTGCAGAGAGATTTAGCGAGGCTTCTTCGTAAGTCGAATCGATAGCCTGCAAAACTCCGCTTAAAGTTAAGAACGCTATCGGAAACATTCCCATAGTTTGAACTAAAACGAGGCCGGG
>CAJORD010000330.1 GCA_905236605.1 uncultured Synergistales bacterium
ACACGTCCGCTCGATTGGGTTATAGATGAGGACGCTACAGTAGAATTTATTCCTTCCACTTCTCCCACAGGACAAAGAATTTATAAAAGAAGTCTCGATTTTGTTTTAATAGTCGCTTGCGCAAAAGTCCTCGGACGAAAGGCGATCTTGCGACACTCAATCGCTGAAAATAATTACTGGGAGTTTGAAGACGGCCCCGTAACTCAAGCCGATATTGACAAAATTAAAGCCGAGATGAGCGAGATAATCAGGCGTGACACACCCATAATTCGCGAAATTTTGACTATCGACAAGGCGCGAAGGGTCTTTCAACGTCAAGGCGAAAATGAAATTGCGGAGTTGTTCGTGCGTGCTAATCTCGACCCTGTAGAAGTTTATCGCTGCGGGGAACGCTACGGATATTTTTGCGGCGGTGCTCTTGCGCCTTCGACGGGACAACTTAGACTTTTCGACATCGTGCTTTATGGTCAGGGAATGTTATTGAGGCTCCCGAAGCCCGAAGCTCCCGACGAACTTCCAGACGTGAAATTAGACCCTTCGATGGGAAAAGTTTTCTTTGATTACGCGCACTGGCTGCAAGTTCTTGACCTCGATTATCTGAATAAACTTCATCATCGAGTAACGGAAGGAAAAATTCAAGAAATCGTTTTAATCGCGGAGGCGTTTCATTCGCAACGACTTGGCAATATCGCCGAAGACATTGCGTCGAAGCCTGTGAAGGTCGTAACGATAGCAGGGCCTTCGGGTTCTGGCAAGACAACATTTTCAGAGCGTTTGAAAGTTCAGTTGATGGTCTGCGGAAAGACGCCTGTAACCTTGCCGCTTGATAATTATTTTAAAGAACGCGAGGATTCGCCTAAAGACGAGAGCGGCGAATATGATTATGAACGTCTTGACGCTTTGGAACTTGATTTACTCGAAGACAATTTAACTCGAATCTTAGCGGGTGAAGAAGTCGTTACGCCGATTTACAATTTCATCACGGGCAAGAAAGAGCCGGGCAAAATCATAAAATTGAAACCGTCGGACGTTCTTATAATGGAAGGAATTCATGGACTGAATGATAGGATTTTAGAAATGTTGCCCGAATCAAGCCGCTATGGAATTTTTGTATCGCCATTAACAGGAATTTGCATTGACCCTCATAACCGGACGAGCACGAGCGATAACAGATTATTGCGCAGAATAATTCGAGATTATCGAACCCGAGGCAAGAGCGCGCAAACGACATTGGAAGTTTATCCGAAAGTTGTGAAAGGCGCGAAAAAATATATTTTCCCATATCGAAGCCGCGCGGACGTGATTTTTAATTCTGCGTTGCCATACGAGCTTGGAGTTTTGAAACCTTACGTTGAGCCGCTGCTGCACACGGTTGATGAACACTCTTCAGTTTTCAGCGAAGCGTTGAGACTGTTGAATATCTTACGTTTTGTTCCGGCTTTGAATAATGATGGCATTCCTAACAACTCCGTAATCCGTGAGTTTATCGGCGGCAGTTGCTTAGACGTGTAATAGCGTATGCTAAAATCATAAAAATTTTTGAAAAGGAGATTTTCTTTTAATGACCAAAAAGTTTTACCGTTTTGTCATCGCGGCATTAGTTATTTCTGTTTTATTTTCGTCATGTGCTTTTGCTGCACGCAAGGACAATCTTAAATCCGTTCACTGTGGCGTATTAAATTATCTTGGCACAACCGAAGACGAGTTTCAAAACGCCGTTGACGAGTTCAGAAAAACCCTGCCTGATTATTTTAATATGCTCTACGTAACAGAACAGCAAGATTTAATGAAAATGCTCAACGCTTTCCGCGACAACCGTCAAGTGATTCATTTTTATGATAATTTAACTTCTATGTTGATGGCTGTTGAGGCCGGACGCGTTGATGAAATTTCCTTGCCCGAAAGCACAGCTAGATATATCATGAAGAGCGATCCTGAATACAAAATTATTTTTACAATCCGTATGCCTTCAGCGATTTCTTTGGGGTTCAGAGCCGAAAATACAGCTCTTCGCGACGAGCTTAACAAAGTCATTACGGCAATGAAAGAGGACGGAACATTGAAAACCCTCGAAGAAAAATTCATAAAATCAGATGCAGCTCCCGAAGCAGTCGCGTTTGAAAAATTTGACGATGCCGACAAAATTACTGTAGCTGTTACCGGCGATATGGCTCCGATAGATTTTATTGCTGAAGACGGTCAGCCCGCAGGTTATAACACTGCCGTTCTTTCTGAAATTGGCAAACGAATGAAAAAGAACATCGAAATGATCAACATCGAAGCCGGAGCACGTTCAGCGGCACTTGCTTCAGGAAAAGCCGACGTAATTTTCTGGTACAGAACAACAAAAGGTATGACAATCACCGAAGACGATTCAAAAATTGAAAATCCGATTAATTCTGTAATTAAAGACTCTGGAGAAAACGTTATTATTTCTGTTCCGTATTATGAATGGGAAAGAACTTTAATGCTAACGAAATAAGAAATTAAAATTTTCCTCATGCCTAATTCCTCGTTTTTAATAAACAGCTAAAAATTTTTTAAGGAGTTCAGTTTTATGTCGAAGAAATTTGCTTTAATGTTCCTTGCGCTGCTTGTCGGCGCGTCTGTCGCTTGGGCTGTCGAAAGCCCGATCCCTCCGTCAAAAGGTCAATGGGGCTTCGCTCTCGAAGATTCTCTCCCGCTTTATGAAAAAGCCGATGCCGATTCAGATTCTGAATATGTCGATTTCGACGGCGAATGGTTCAAAGTCCCTAGCGCCGTTCGTGATTCAGATAATAATCTGTGGTACAAAGTCAACATTGACGGCCAAAGCGGTTGGCTCGCTCAAAATGGCGTTAGATTAAAACTGCAAAATTCTGGAAAGAGTAAAGCTGCAACAAATCTCTATAAAAAATACAAGAAAAATAAAAGTGCTTTGCGTTCGCTCATCGGTCTGACTCAAGATGAAGTTCGCAGCACGCTTGGCACTCCTACAATGCGCGAAACGCCTTACGAAGAAAGCGAAGTTAATATTTTGTCGTTTGAACTTACAGACAGAAAGATGACGCTCGTTGTAACGCTTCGTGATGGTGAAGTCGAAAAAGCCGTTTTCAAAGAAGGCCGCGCTGGTCAGACAGATTAATAAAAAATAAAAAATTTTTAAGGAGATCAGTTTTATGTTAAGGAAAATTTTGCTTTTACTTTTCTTAGTTTCTCTTCCGTTTGCGTCGTATGCACAGGATCGAGTCTCTTTGCCTGTGCCACCTTCAAAAGGTCAATGGGCCTTTGCTCTCGAAGATTCTTTGCCACTCTATCAAAATCCGGATTCAAAGGCAGACGTCGAATATATTGAACTCCCTGAAGAGTGGTTGAAGGTCATCAGCGCCGTTCGAGATAACGAAGGCAATCTTTGGTGCAAAATTAAAGTCGGAAAATTTAGCGGTTGGCTTGCACAGAACGGAATTTTATTGAAGATGGGGCCGAAGAGCAAAACGGCTTCGGATTTATACGACGCTTACGCAAGAAAGATGAAGAAAGCTCAAAAATCTCCCGAACTGTTCATCAGCGAAGACCCGAACGAATGCAAAGCGTTTTTAGGTTTCAATCCCTTAGGAATGAGCGAGACTTCGATACAAAAACGTCTTGGAACTCCGACAGCTCGCTACACTGATTATTTTGAACCTCAATTCACGACACTTGCCTACGAGTTTCCACATAAAGACATGACCTTCGATGTCTGTATGGAAAATGGCAAAGTCTATACAATCCGTCTGAACAACAGGCAAGCCGGAAAAATTTCGTTTAACTAAATAAATTTTGAAGTTTGCGCTGATTTTTTGCCTTGCGATTTTTTGCGATTGGATTTTAGGAGATCCAAAATTTCTCCCTCACCCTGTGAGATTAATCGGGCGTTTCATAACCGTAGGGCAAAAAATTTTATTCACTGATGAAAATTCTTTAATACGCGGCCTCGCTCTGTGCTCTTTGACAATCGGCACGACGGGGCTTTTAGTATGGCTCGCGCTTTATATCACGAGCAATAATTTTTTCGTGCAAATTTATTTTTTATATTCGGCTCTTGCGTGGCGCGATTTGAAAGACGAGACCGAAATAATTTTTCATGCTCTCTTGAATAAAAATCTTAAAGAGGCTCGAAAATTTTTATCTTACGTCGTCGGACGCGACACGGAAAAATTAAACGAAACTGAAATCACTCGTGCGGTTATCGAAACTGTTGCAGAAAATTCGATTGACGGAGTTATATCCGTGATATTTTATGCAGCACTTGGCCATATGATTAATAAAAATTTTGGCGCGGTTTTATGTGTCTGGATTTTCAAGGCCGCGAGCACTTTAGATTCAATGGTCGGCTATGAAAAATATAAAAAATTTGGCTGGGCTTCAGCGCGGCTCGATGATTTATTAAATTTTATTCCGGCGCGGCTCGGCGGTCTTATTATCGTGATTGCGGGAAAAATTTTTGAGCTTCGTGATAAGTCGTTGAACACGATAATTTATTCTTTAATAAGAAAACTTTTGAGAAAATTTTTCATGTTGAACGACGATAGCGATTCTAAATTCATTTTGAAAATTTTTAAGTCCGCAAAAAAAGAATCTCAGAGTGCTTTGAAAATTTTTCTTCGCGATCGACATAATCACGCAAGCCCAAACAGTGCCCACGGTGAAAGCGCCTTCGCCGGTGTCTTAAATATAAAACTTGGCGGCGGAGCTTCTTATAATGGAGTCTTTGAAGCTAGGCCGGAAATTAATCCCGAAGGACAAGAGCCAGAAATTTTTGATATTGTTCGAGCGTGGCGATTATTAGATGTTTCGTGCGCGGCGTTCGCTGTGATGATGATATTGGCAACATGGATTTTTTAATTCACGGCGCAAACCCGGAAAATTTATATCGAGCCTTTAATATCGAAGTTCCTGAAAAAATTTTAGACTTCAGCACGAACACAAATATATTTCCATGCCCGGATTTTGATTTAGATATTAAAAATTTCGTCTCGAGTTATCCTGACCCGGATTGTCGAGAGCTGCGCGAAATAATTTCACAGCGTGAAGACGTTTCCACAAAAAAAATTTTGTTCACGAACGGCATCAACGAAGCAATTTTTTTGCTAGCGAATTTATTTGAGGCCAAGCGCGTCGGGATTTTTCAGCCGTGTTACTCGGAATACGCGCGGGCATTTCGCAACGCGATAAATGTTTTTGAAATCGAAAGCGCAAAAAATTTTGACGTATTTATAATCGTAAATCCCAATAATCCAACAGGAATTTTTATAAAAAATCTCGCTGATTTAATTCAAAAATTTCCAGCCACAATTTTTATAATTGACGAGGCATATATAGATTTTCTTTTGAACGACACGCCCGAAAAATTAAATTTTGAAAACGTGATTTTGTTGCGTTCACTCACGAAATTTTTTCATTTGAGCGGCGCAAGAATTGGTTATGTCATCGCGCAAGAAAAAATCATTGACACGCTCAAAAATTTTCAACCGTCGTGGAGCGTCAACGCCGTAGCACAAGAACTCGCGATTCGATTTCTGAACGACAAAAATTTTTATGAAAACTCACGAGAATTTTATAAAATCCACACGCCAAAATTCATAAACGCATTGAGAAATTCAGGTTTTGAAGTCAAGAACACGTCCGTGAATTTCTTTTTGATGAAAGTGAAAAATGATTTTGAAGTTATAAAATTTTTGTTGAAGTCCGGAATCGTTGTGCGACACACGCGAAACTTTCCCGGACTTGATGGCCGCTATATTCGAGTTGCAACGAGAGCGCCGGAAGAAAATAACTTTTTCATCGAGACATTAAACCACGCAAAAAATTCAAATCCAGATTATTTTTAATTAAATCGGCGATTGCGTCGAAGGCTGCGTCATTCGTCAAGAGATTTTCAGATTGCACGCCGCGATTAAAATTTTCGCTCAAAGAGTCTTCGGCTTCGAGAAAAATATTTTTTGCGAACGGCAACACACCGACAACTTTCACGCCCGTATAATTTTCTGTCCATTCGACGGCAGGTTGAAATAAATTTATATCGCCACGAAATTTATTAAAAATTATCCCCTTCACTCGCTCACGGTCGCTGCCTAAAAGTTCCAAAGTCCCAACGACTGACGCAAGCGCGCCGCCTCTATCGACATCAGCAACCAAAATCACTGGAACGTCGGCTTCACGAGCTATTCTCATGTTTACAATTTCGTGAGCGTTCAAATTAATTTCCGCCGGGCTTCCTGCGCCTTCGATTATCACAGCATCAAAATTTTTTTCGATGTAACTCAACGCTTCACGCACAGATTGAATGCCTTCGCGCTCGGTGAAATTTTCAAAATAAAAATTTTTTTCGGCTGGGCGTTCAAAGATTTTTCCATTTAATATAATTTGTGAAGATTTTTCGTGGCGAGGCTTCAATAAAATCGGATTCATGAAAACTTCCGGCTCAAGTCCCGCAGCACGAGCTTGAATCGCCTGCGCTAAACTAATTTCTAAATTATCGTGAATTAAAAAAGAATTGTTGGACATGTTCTGCGACTTAAAAGGACAGACCCTCAAATTAAAATCGCGAGTTAGCAATCTGCATAGCCCGGTTACGATGAAAGATTTTCCTGCGTCGCTCGATGTTCCTTGTATCATTATGCCACTCATAAGTTCAAAATTTTAACAGTTAAAGTAGTCTTTAAGCAAATACCAAAAAGCGCCGTTTTATTTTTGTGCGTCGTGATTGATAATTCTTGTCATAAATTTAAGAACAAAGGAGAAATTTCAATGACAAAATTTTTAGCAGCGTTATTAATTTTTGCGTGCATGTCTTCGATGGCGTGCGCTCTCGAAAACGATACGAGAGTTTTCAAAATCGACCCTGATGTAAAAGTCGAAAAAGCTCACTTTCATAATCGTTTCGGAATTGACTTGACCGGCGATTTATACATGCCGAAGAATTTTGACGCGTCGAAAAAATATTCTGCTATCGCTGTCGCAGGACCGTTCGGCGCTGTCAAAGAACAAGTTTCGGGCCTGTATGCTCAAGAAATGGCTAAGGCGGGCTTCGTTGCGCTTGCGTTTGACCCGTCATTCACTGGCGAGAGCGGCGGGGCTGTTCGTTTTGCGGCGTCCCCCGAAATTAACACGGAAGATTTTTCTGCGGCTGTGGATTTTCTTGCTACTCGTGATTTCGTTGACGCTGAAAAAATTGGAATTATCGGCGTATGCGGTTGGGGAGGAATTGGCTTGAACGCGGCTGCGGCTGATACAAGAATTAAAGCTAGCGTAATCTCTACTATGTATGACATGTCGCGAGTTAGCGCGAAGGGATATTTTGACGCGGACGACAGTGCCGAGAGACGTCTTGCGACAAAGAAGGCCATCAACGCGCAGCGAACGGAAGATTATAAAAATGGAACTTACGCACGCGCCGGAGGAGTTGTCGATCCGTTGCCGGAAGACGCTCCGCAATTCGTGAAAGATTATCACGCTTATTACAAAACGCCGCGCGGCTATCACAAAAACTCCGTGAACTCAAACGAAGGCTGGACACTTTCATCTATGATAGCGATGTTTAATATGCCGATGCTTGAGTTTGTCGAAGAAATTCAATCGGCCGTTTTAATAATTCATGGCGAGAACGCTCACTCACGATACATGGGCGAAGATACTTTCAAGCGATTGAAAGGCGATAACAAAGAACTCATGATTATCCCGGGAGCGTCGCACGTGGATTTATACGACAATATGGAAAAAATTCCTTTCGCAAAAATCGTTTCTTTCTTTAACGAATACCTTAAATAAAAAATTCAATCTCCAAAATAAAAGAGCATGCCCCGATTCGAGATATGCTCTTTTTAATTTCTGATTTTATAAATTTTTTGGCTTAAGCGCTCAATGTTTTTAAGCGACGCGCCATTAATTCTTTACGTCTTGCAGCTGTGTTCTTGTGCATAACGCCTTTCACGACAGCTTTATCAATAACGCTCTGCGCGGTGTTGAAAGTCTTAGTCGCTGTGTCTGCATCGCCAGCTGCTACGGCTTCAAGCAAATTCTTAACGGCAGTTTTGCATCTTGATGTCCAATATTTGTTATAAAGTCTGTTTCGCTCTGATGTAATTACCCGTTTCTTAGCGGATTTCTTATTTGGCATTCAAATTTCGCTCCTGAACTTAATTTTATACTGGTGCCGGAGGGGAGATTCGAACTCCCACAAGGTCGCCCTCGGTGGATTTTGAGTCCACTGCGTCTACCATTCCGCCACTCCGGCT
>CAJORD010000331.1 GCA_905236605.1 uncultured Synergistales bacterium
CTCCGCTGCGAACGACGGGGCCGGTTATTCTTACCGTAGTCGAAAGATTGAAAATCGGGAACAATCTGATTATGTCGCCGTCGTGAAGTTCAAAATTTTCAAATTCTTTCAAAGTTCCTTCAAATGCACTTGCATAAGAATTTCCGAAGATTCGATAATACTGAACGCGGCCTTGGAAAGTCATTGCGTTTAATCCGCCAGCTGTAAATAAAATATCCTGAACTCTTGTTGTTCCGTTTAATTCGTAAACGCCCGGCATGTGAACTTCGCCCGCAACACCGACTAACGGCCCGACCGGCGGTATATAAATTACGTCTCCGGCTTCAAGTCTTACGTCCTGCGTTTTGTCGCCTTTTAATAACATTGCGTACATGTCGAAAACTGCTATCGTGCGTCCGTTTCGCTTGAGCTCAATTTTTCTAAGTGTTCCGTTTCGTGAAGGGCCTCCCGAAGCTAGCAAAGCGTTCACGAGCGTCGAGAACGAAGAAATCGTATAAGCGCCCGGGCGTGCTGCGTTTCCAGTTACGTAGACCATAATCGAGCTTAATTGCCCCATTGCGAGGTTCATTTGAAAGCCCGTGTAGTATTGATTAAGTTTTGAGCGAATGACGCTCTCGGCCTGTCCAAGCGTTAAACCTGCGAGCCTAATGACTCCGATTCGCGGGATTCGTGCCATTCCGTCGCGATTGACCGTGAAATTAAAATTTCCTTCTTCGGGGATTCCCCAAATTGAAAGAGTCATTCTGTCGCCGACATTAATTCTATAATCCATCGTTACAGGGACTGTATCACGAGGCGCGAACGTCGAAGGCGCTCTTCTGAAGAAAGACATACCGTAGCGCGGAAGACGTCGCATTAATCTTCCCATCGGATTGCCTCGTATGCCAGAAGCTAAAATTTCTTCAAAGTAGCCATTTAATTCATTAGCATCAAGCGGAACATCAAGTTCCAAGTTTGCTTCTCGTCCAGTTTGTCCAGTTGCCTCAGCAGCTTCGTTGGCAAGAGAATTTATTTCTTGTGTGTTATCGGCAGCCTCGCTAAAAATATCCGGCCCTGTGTTATCGACATTAATATCATTTACTTCAATGTAGCCGCCCGTGTTGAGTTCAGCTGCTCCTTCTCCGACGCTGACATCTCCTTGCACAGGCGCGCCTGTATCGACTGGAGCCGCGGGAGCCATTCCGGCAGGTATAGATTGAGCCGGTGCTGCTGCCGGTGCGCCTACAGCTGCTGCGGACGCCATTGAACACAACGCGAATAAAAACGCAATCGCAATTAAAATTTTTTTGTTCTTACACACAAAATTCATGAAAAAAATCACCTCATTAAAATTTTTTCTTCGTTTCTAAAATTCTTAATTTCTAATGAAAAATATATTCAAGCAAGCTCGTTACAGTTTTTGAATCTTGCTCACGCTCTTCTTCAAATGAGCAATACTCACGCAGCATTTTCTCGACGTTCTTTTTCATTGCGACAGGGCGCAACTGATTCATCATTCGTTCAGGTGTTCTAAGCGTAGCGCCTTCGCGTGCCGAGTGCATGTAATATTGAGAAAGCAAAATCGTGTTTTGTTCCCAAATGTGCGAACTGGAATTTCCGAACATTGTCCCTAGCCATTTCTCCGCAGGAATCTCAAGATGAACGCCCGCCTTTGTGAAGCTCTTGTCGGGGGCATCTCTGTCAGCATCAATTATCCAGAAGCCGATCGCCGTGTCGTCCCAGTGACGATTAATTTCATATTTGAAGCCGCGGTCTTTGTCAACATATTGGCCATATGATAAATTAAAATCAAGATTGAGCGCTTCAAGATGATAGCCAGCCTGAAGCCAGCCCGTGTAATACCAGTCGCCGCCGTCAAGGCCTTCAAGGTCCCACATGCGGCCGTATACATAAGCGAGAATGCCCTTGGATAAGCCCGCAAACGAGTACGGATCTCTATCGTGAAAGAGTCCAAGGCGTGCGCCGATCCACCAACTGCCGTCGCCTCCGTAATATCGCGCCCAAGCGTTCAGGCCGAACCATTCTTCATCAAGCCAACCACCGTCAGCAAAGAACCAAGTACGGCCGTCTTTTGAATATTTGTTAGCATACATGAAGCCGGCTTTTTGAAGTCTGATTTTGTCGTTCAAATCTTTTTCCCACCATATGCCCATATAGTCGGAAGTGTCCACGTGGTCAATAATCGGAAAGCGAACATCAACGATCGACTGCCAGCCGTTCGAGTATCGACCTTGATAAACTAAATCTATATTCCATCTATCCATATACGCTTCCCATAATGTCTGGTCTAAGCGAGGCTCATAAACGACCATGGCTTTAAGTTCGTGCTTGGCTTTCTTGTCGAGGAGATTTTTAGCGTCAGGTTCTTCGATTGCTTTAGACGAATCGACCCAACCGAAAATGGCGGTCTTCATGGGGTCTTCTTTGCGAAGGCTTCGGGTGCGAATGTCAAATAATAAATTCCCGGGGAACGTGGCTTTTACGACCGGGATACCTGCGTTCTTGTGAATAAGAGTTAATTCGTCAACGTCAGGCATGACCGCTGATAACAAAACTAAAATTCTTGTCATGGCTTCGGCGTGTGAAGAGTAGCCGTAATTTTCGTAAGCTAAATATAAATTATGCTGTTTTGAATCTGCTTCGATTTTCACATCGACGTCGCGGACGCGGACATATTTTTCAATTCCGTTTTTGATTCGCGAGATTAATTTTTCTTTGTCTAAACCATCCCAACATGGGACGCGAGCATCGCCGGGAGTTTCAAAAGTTTTTCTGTGATTTCCAATGTAAGGCCCGGCGAGGTCGATTCGTTGCGAAATTCCGAAGACCCATTCGCGCCCACGCTGATAACTAACGGC
>CAJORD010000332.1 GCA_905236605.1 uncultured Synergistales bacterium
GCAAGCCGCATAGCCTCATAAATCACATTAGCATTGTGAAAAATCATAAAAAATTAGACCTCCTCTGTCTCTTAGAGAGAAGTCTAAACCATCTGCGCTCATGAACAAGAGACGGGCGCAAAAACCCCAGTCTTAACTGTGTTTAGATGATTGGTATTTATCAGGCTATTAACCTGAAAGGATGCTCCTTCCTTCCCTTAATCCGCACGGCGAGAACTGGCTCAAATTGTGCGGCAAGTGAATCCGGGCGAACGCCATTAGCATTGGACGCGTTGTTGTAGTTGCAGTTGCCATTGTTGTTGACATTGGCGAAATACGCCGCCGACACGACCACAAGAAGCACCCTAAACTTTTTGATTAACGCTTTCAGTCTTTTAGTTCCTTCAGAAAGCGGTTATCAGCTTGTCTTACGTTTTTTATTTTCTTGAACAGCACGTCAATTTCCAACACTAGAGCCGTAAATTTGTTTTTGTCAGCATAAACGGCCTCGGCGATATATTGCAATTCGTCCTGTAAGACATTGCAAGCACCTAATGCTTTGTCCATAAACACTCGCCGTTCGGTGAACTCGCTCATGTAAATTGGGAAAATTGTGTTTGCTGTTCGCAATGCGCCGGTTAAGTCTGCGCCTTTTGTGGCTACAAGGCTACATTCTTCCTTAATAAGCCAAAAATTAAAACGCTCTTCGCGCAACTCATTTTTAATTTTGTCGTGCTCTTCATCGGTGTTAGATGTCGTTAAATTTTCTTGAAGGACTTCGAGTCGCTTTTGAGTTTGTAAGGCCAGCACGCGCAAAACTTCTGTAACTTTCTTGCGAATGATCAGCGCGTCTCTCAACGTCTCGAAGCATTCATTTTTCTTTGACAAACCTTAACCTCCGCGTTCCAAAATCGACTGCCGCAAGCGACAGGCTTTGCAGGCGACACCCGCCCGCTGGCGTTAGAAATATAAAATATTTTTCACATAATTTGGCCACTTCAATAACTTAGGGACCGTATTAAAAACTCCGAATGCTGCGCTGCCTGACCCGGTTATGCTCCACGCATTAGCGCCGGCCTTTTCAAACAATGAAAAAATTTCGTTATATTTTGGGTGCTGCTTCAAAAGAACTTTTGAAAAATCGTTCGGTAACATTCCGACTTTCTTTCCGGCGTTCGCGTGATACATGTCGCGCATCTCTGTTCGTGCGAGCAAAGTATCAACACCAAAACCAAGTTCATCAAGTTCAGCATACGCGCTACTTGTGTCAGTCTGCCAATCCGGAATCACGATGACGCCATGAGGAGTTGCCATATCTTTTTTAGTGGGCGCAATTTGATCGCCGATCCCTGTTACGACAGCCATATCTAAATCTGAACACAAGAACGGAACATCAGCTCCGACTTTCGCGGCGACTTTCTCTGCACCGATTAACATTAAAATCGCGGCGGCGTTCCCCGAGCCTGCTCCAAGTCCTGACCCCGGCGGAACCATCTTGTGAATCATGACATTAAGATAAGGAAATTTGAATCCGGCTTCGCGTGCAGCCCTAAGAGCTTTAAGCACAATGTTCTCGCCTTTAATCGGCGTGTCTGAATTTACAATGTCGATTCCAGCTGTCGATTCAGAAACAAGAAGTATATCGCCCGACGGAATTTTTAGAAACGTCGAGACGATATTATGGTAGCCGTCCGGTCTTTTGCTGATGACTCGGAGCGTTAAATTTATTTTTGCAAATGTCGGCAGGATTATACGCATTCAGTCCACCCGAACGGATCAGGACGCTTACCCCATTGAATGCCCGTGAGTTCGTCATAGAGTTTTTGAGCAACAGGGCCGATTTTGAAGTCGTTGACCGTGTATTTCTTGTCTTTGTAGGCAAGTTCGCCGATCGGTGAGATTACAGCCGCTGTGCCTGTGCCAAATGCTTCTTCGAGTTTGCCCGATTCAGCCGCGCCGATTAATTCATCAACGCTTAATAATCTTTCTTCCGCAGGAACTCCCCAGCTTCTCAAGACTTCGAGGCACGATTTACGAGTGATGCCGCCAAGGATTGAACCGTTTTCAAGCGAAGGCGTTACGACAGTTCCATTAATCTTGAACATTACGTTCATTGCTCCGACTTCTTCGATATATTTTCTGTGAACACCGTCGAGCCAAAGAACTTGCGAATATCCTTTTTCCATTGCGCGATCGCCTGCTCTGTTGCTGGCTGCATAATTTCCGCCGCACTTCGTGTAACCTGTTCCACCGCGAACGGCTCTTACGTCCTCGGTTTCAAGCATGATTTTAACAGGCTTGATTCCTTCGGCGAAATAGCTAGCGCTCGGTGAAAGAATTATCACAAACTTTGCCTGATGAATTCCGTGAAGCGCTAATTCAGGGTCGAGCGAAAACAAGAACGGACGAATATAAAGCGATGTTCCTTCTGAATGGGGCACCCAATCTTTATCGACTTTAACGACTTCGTGAACGGCTTCGAGGAAGATGTCATTCGGGATTTCGGGAAGTCCGATTCTTTCGGCGGAGATGTTGATTCGTTTTGCGTTCTCCATGGGACGGAACAAATGAATCGAACCGTCGGCCCAGCGATACGCCTTCATGCCTTCAAAAACTTCGTTCGCGTAATGCAAGACGCTTGCGGCAGGATTAATCGCGATTGGCCCATAAGGAATTATTTGAGGATTGTGCCATTTTTTTTCGTCCGTATAGTCCATCACGAACATGTGGTCAGAAAACACTGAGCCAAAACCTAATTTGTCTTCCGGCGGCAGATGGCCGGGGTTGGGATTCTTTGTGAAACTAATCTGCATAAAAAACACTTCTCTTTCTAAACTAATTCATCTCTTCGATATAATGAATATAATCGAGCGATTGTAACGCCTCAATAATATCACTATGTTTTCTATATTTCTTGAAATCTCTCTGGCTAATCGTAATCGAAACTGAATAAACGCTCAATCCCGAATTTAGATAAGCCGGATTAGATTCAATGTCGTCAATTTTTAATCCTAACTTACGAATTGTAGTTACAAAGTCTTGAAGATTATACGAATTTTTTAATTCAAGATGAATTTCAAAATGATTCGAGCGGTCTTTCAAAATGCTCTCGATTAATGGCAACTGCGAAATGCAACAAAGCAGCGCGAAAAACGAAACTAAAGTTATCGTGTAAAGTCCTGCTCCCGCTGAAAGTCCGATAATTCCGCAAGCCCATAATCCCGCCGATGTCGTCAAGCCTTTAATCTGACTTTTTGAACTAAACAAAATCGAATTTCCGCTTATCATTGCGATCGAAATCACGGACGCCGCAGATATAATCGGCATTCCATATTGAGTTTTTGTGAGAATACATATATCAATCATCGCGGAAACTGCCGACGCAAGCGACACTATTATAAAAGTCCGAAGCCCTGCCGAATGTCGTTTGCTTGAACGTTCGCAGCCTATGAGAGCCGACAGTGCTACGACAAGACAAATTTTAAAAACCACGGAATAAAAATTAAATTCCATTGCCCACTGGCCTAAATATTTAATTAATGGATCGTTAAATAAGATTGGAGTAGTCATAAAAAAATCATCTCCGAAAAATTTTGCACGTTATGTCACGCGTATGTGTGTTGTATGTCACACTCAATTTTTGTAAAAATAAAATTTTCTGAAATAAGTTTGTCAGTTTCGACGTCAAAAACTTCGCACTTAAATTCGCGACCCTTTTTGATTGCGTAAGTTTCTTCTTCTGACGGGAAGTATGAACACACTCTAACAGAATTATTTTCTCCGTCCCATGATGCACATCTTTCGCCGATTTTGAAGAATTTTTGAAACTCTGCGGCCCTGAATTTTTCGTTTGTGTCGTCGATTGACCAGTAAACGCGCTCCCAACCTCCCATTTGTTCAATAGCAAAATGAATCGCGGGAGATGAAAAACGAATCCCTTTGCGGAGTTTATATTTTCGTTTTGCCTTCATGACCAAAGCCCACGCAAGTGCACAACGTTCTTCGGGAGTGCCTTCGATTCGCTGAATAATATCAGCGAGCATTGGGAAAAATCTTTTTTCGTGGCAATGATTGTTCACGGCTTTTGCGACTGTGTCTAGCGGGTATTGCTTGAGATTTGCGAACAAGATTTCTTTCATTCGGCTTAAATCTCTGTCGCCTGGCATAATCGTGAGGTCATTAGCCATATCCAGAATTTCGTTAAAGGCTGCGCGATCGTTGTCTGTCATTGCTTGATTAAACTGCGATGCTGTAGGGATATTTGCGAAAATTGGCTCCTTCGTTTGCGTTGTCAGAGCTTTGTTCAGGATTCTGACTGCGGTATTTAGCCATGATTTCGTCGATTGTCAGCGGCTTATCTGTGCTTGGCTTGTCAGGAGTTGTAGCTTGCTGTGATTGCGGCGTCTGTTGCGGCTGCGGCTGAGAATATTCGCGGTCGTCGTAACGGCCTTCGAGAATTTTGACGAGGTTGCTTTCGTTCAGCACCCAGTCAAGCGTGCACCAGTTGCGTTCTTGAATGCTGCGGCACAGGAAACTAGAAGCGCCGACTTTGTCAAAAAGTCCTTGCCACCAAGCTAGTTCATGCCTTTCCGTGGAGGTCGCTAACAAGCTCTGCAACGCTTTTTCCCGAGAAGGCGTTTGTTTCAGCACGTGTGAAAATCCCCGGGGCGTGAGAGTTTGATTCC
>CAJORD010000333.1 GCA_905236605.1 uncultured Synergistales bacterium
ACAACGGGTGCAGACCACCGAAGAGGCGTCGTGTCTAAATTCTAAAAGGAGATTTTGGAATTTGGAGAACACCAATTTTAAGGTTTACATCGAAGAAAAAGCTCAAAATTACGGGAAATTATTTATTGAGCCGCTTGAACGTGGTTATGGCGATACTCTCGGCAATGCTTTGAGACGTTTGCTCCTCTCGTCAATCAGGGGAGCCGCCGTTACTGCTGTCAGAATTGAAGGTGTGCTTCATGAGTTCAGCACTATACCTGGCATTCGTGAAGATGTCATTGAGATTTTGATGAACTTAAAGCACATTCCCATTCGAGCAAAGAGCAGGCAAGCTCATTTGAATGAAGAAGGATTTAAGATTATCACGCTTGATTCAGATGACCTTCCGAAAGATTTCTTTACTCGTGAAAACAATCCCGGGGTCATTACGGCTAAGGACCTTCCGTGGGATAACGATTTTGAATTTTGCGGCGAAGGTGTCCTTTGCACGCTAGAACCGAAAGCCCGCATTAAAAGGCTTGATGAACATGGACGTGAAGTTGAAGAAGTAACGAACACACACCTTTTGATGGAAATTTATATTGAGCAGGGAGTCGGTTATCTATCGGCGGAACGAGAAAGGCCATCGCAGCCGCCTTTACCAGTTGACGCGCTTTTAACCGACGCGATTTTCTCGCCAGTTACACGCGTTAATTATCAAATTGAACCGGCACGAGTGGGTCAAAGCATCGATTTTGAGCGTCTTATAATCGAAGTCTGGACAAACGGAGCCATCACGCCAGAAGGAGCTATAGGACAAGCAGCTGCCATTGCGAGAAGTTATTTTCAGCTTATTGCTGAGGCGATCGGCTCTGCTGCTCCGGCCCAGTTATCCCCTGATGGTGAAGTCCCATTCCCGCCTCTTCCAACTTTCTCAACGTTGTCGCCTTCTGATGAATCGATTCATACACTCGGACTTTCAATAAGAAGTGAAAATTGTTTGTTAAGAGGCGGCATTAAGACCGTAGGCGATCTTTTGATGAGGTCGCGCGATGATCTGCTTAAGATTCGAAATCTCGGAAAAATCTCGCTAGTCGAAATTGAAGAAATTCTCGAAAAACGCGGTTATCAGTTAAGCTCTACGTCAATGTCCGTTGACGATAACGCGATTTTTGATGACGTAAGCTCGTTTGACGAAGCTATTGATGATTTCTCTTCAGATAAGGAAGCCGACGAACTTATTTCAGAAGTAAAAGAAGACGCTGAAAAAATTCTTGACAATGTTGTCGAAGTTCCTGAAGAAGTAAAGCCAGAAGAAATTTCAGAGCCTGAAGCCCCGGCCGAAGTTCTTGAAGAAAAGCCCGCTAAGCCAGCGAAGCCTACGACTAAACCAACTAAGACGACAAACAAGCCTGCGAAGCCGAAGTCGACAACTAAGAAGTCTGACTCTAAATCTAAAGTCAAAACAGCTCCCGCGCCCGCGCCTGAAGTCCCGGTCGAAGTAGTAGAGCCTAAGACTGAAGTTGTGGAAGAAGTCGCTAAGGTTGAAGAGCCGAAGCCGGAAGTTCCAAAGAAACCTAAAAAGACTTCGAGCAAGCCTAAAGCTAAAAAGGCTGACGACGCAGCAAAATCTGAAAAACAACCAGAGCCCGCGACACAGCCAGAGCCAGTTCCTGAAGCAGCTCCAGAGCCAGCACCGGCAGAAACTGAAGCTAAAAAAGAAAAAGTCGAGAAACCTAAGAAGCCTCGAAAGTCATCATCTAAGAAGTCAAAGGCCGCAGAGCCTAACGCTGAAACTAGCGAAAATAACAACGAATAATTAAAGACAGGAGGTGCTTTTTTAATTGAGACATCATGTTGACCACAGAACACTCGGACGCTACGGCAGCCACAGAAAATTAATGCTCGGGAATATGGCCGCGAGTTTATTTCTTAACGGCAGCATCACGACAACCGTGACACGCGCTAAAGAACTTCGCCGCGTAGCTGAAAAATTAATCACTCGTGCTAAAGGCGGAAGCGTTCATGATATTCGCGTAGTGTTCTCGAAAATGCCCCACAAAGAGGCAGCTACAAAATTATTTGACGAGATCGCCCCGAAATATAAATCTTTCGATAAGGGTGGTTATACAAGAATAGTGAAGCTTGGCGCACGCAAAGGCGACGGCTCACCTATGGCAGTTATAGAACTTGTTGAACGTGAACAGAAAACAGAAGAACAGAAATAAAATCCCGTTTCTTGAAGTTCGCTCTGTTTCGTTCTCATATGACGAAAAAAATACGAGACGGACGTTAAACTCCGTCTCTTTTTTTATAGATAAGGGCGAACGTGTAGCGATACTTGGGCATAACGGCTCCGGAAAATCCACTCTCGCAAAAATTTTAGGCGGCTTGATTGAACCTGACGAAGGCTCGTGCGTCGTTGAAGGCGTCAGCATGAACGAAATCGAATTTAGAGCCTTACGCAAAAAAATTGGAATGGTGTTTCAAGACCCTGAAAATCAAATCGTCGCGGCCATGGTCGAAGATGATATTGCCTTCGCTCCCGAAAATCAGGGCCTGCCTTCAAACGAAATTCAAAGTCGCGTTGACCGTGCAATCGTTGAAGCTAATTTACTTCACAAAAAAGATTCGCCGGTTTCGGCACTGTCCGGCGGTGAAAAACAAAGGCTCGCTCTCGCCGGGGCATTGGCTGCTGATGTCGAATGCCTGATACTCGATGAGCCTACTGCCATGCTTGACCCTAAAGGACGACTTAGAATTGAAAAAGTCCTACGCGCTCTTCATGGCGAAGGCATGACAATTCTTCAAATTACTCACCAGATTGAAACAGAAAATTTTGATGACTTTGATCGCGTTATAGTTTTGTCAAAAGGCGAAATAATTTGGCAAGGCTCGACGTTAGAATTTTGGGACAGGGCCGAAGAACTTGGCTTTGAGCTTCCTGATGAGTTCAAAATAAAAAAATTTTTTGAGGACAAAAAAATTAAATTTCCTGACGCTCTCGCAAATTTCGATTTTAATTTCACGGCCGCGCATGACGGAAAAAAAATTCAAAAACACGAATCAAAATTCAAAATTAAAAATCTTTCTTTCAAATACGACGAAAAAAATTTTGCATTAAAAAATCTCGACGCTGAAATTTTTTCGGGACAATGGCTCTCTATAATCGGACGAACCGGCAGCGGCAAATCTACTTTAGTTCAACACTTAAACGCTCTTTATAAAATTCAAAGCGGCGAAATTTTTTTTGACGGTCAGACACTCCCGCAAAAAGGCGAAGAAGTTCATACGCTGCGGCAAAGAGTCGGGCTCGTGTTTCAACACCCTGAAGATCAATTATTTTCGCCGACTGTGAAAGAAGAATTAGCCTTCGCGCCTAAAAACGCAGGATTCAAAAATTCAAAACTCGAAGACGCGATTTTATACGGCCTCGAATGCGTCGGACTTGAAAAAAAATTTTTAGATCGAAATCCTTTAGCCTTGTCTGGCGGCGAACGTCGTTTGGTGGCTATCGCGTCCGTGCTTGCAACTCGTCCCGAATGCGTCGTTCTTGATGAACCGTTAGCCGGCCTTGACGCTTCGTATCAGAAAAAAATTCTTGCGATGCTCGCTCGACTTCGCGACGAAGGCGAAACTGTCATTACGATAACTCACGATTTAGATACAGCTTTGAAATTTAGCGACAAAATTTTAATTTTGCGAGACGGCGGAACGGTCAGAGAAGGTAACCCCGGAGACGTCATCGAAGAGATTATGAACGTCCTTGAGCCGGAAGCATGGCCCGATGTTTTGAGAGCTTCGGCAGAAATTAGAAAGATTAACAAAAATTTTCCGTTTATATATGATTATCAGGAGTTTATAAAATGTTTCTCTCAAATATAAATTTAGGTCAGTATGTCCCGACGGGGTCAATAATTCACAAGCTAGACCCGAGAGCAAAATTATTTTCGCTCCTGTTTATAATTTCGGCGGTCTTTCCTGCAAAAAATTTTTTTCAGCTTACATTTTGGGCCATAGCTCTTGCGGCGGTAGTGTACGCTTCAAAAATTTCGTGGGGCGTTCTGCTTCGTTCGGCGCGGCCAATTTTCTTTCTTGTCGCGTTCACGTTCGGTTTTAATTTGCTGTCGGCATATTTCACGGGCGACGTATCGACTTCGTTATTCAGAGCTGTGTTTACTTCGCTGCGACTTGTCGTTTTGATGTTGTTCGCGATAATGTTGCCTCTGACCACAGCCCCGCTTGAACTTGCTGACGGCCTGAACACGCTCTTGCGACCGCTTGAGCGCTTCGGTTTTCCAGCGAATGAATGCGCGATGATGATCGGAATGGCATTGAGATTTATTCCGTTGTTGATGCAGGAGACGGACAAAATAATTCGTGCGCAGTTATCACGAGGAGCGCGACTCGATCAGGGAAATTTATTTCGGCGGGTCATGGCGTTCTTTCCGGTTTTAATTCCCTTGTTCATAATAATTTTTCGACGAGCCGACGAAATCGCAACCGCAATGGAAGCGCGCGGCTATGACGGAGGAGCAGGAAGAACTCGCCGCAAGCCTTTAGTGTGGAAATTTAACGACACAGCCGCAGTTATAATTTCTGTTTTAGCTGCGGGAAGTTATTTTGTATTTTAATCATGAAAAATTTTATTGAGCGCTGGAAAAATATTGGCGACGAAAAAAGCGACTCGCAGACATTTTGGCTCGAATTTTTACAAGACGTTTTAAAAATCAAAAACCCCGGCGAATTTATTAAATTTGAAAAAAGAGTTAGGAGCGAAAACGTTAATTTCATTGACGGCTATATCGCTTCAACACAGACTCTTATAGAACAAAAAAGTTTTGACGTTAGTCTTGACGCTAAAATCAAACACGGCGATTCTTATTTAACACCTTTTGAGCAAGCTGTGAAATATTACGGAAGTTTGCCGCATTTTGAAAATCCACGCTGGATTATAATCTGCAATTTTCAGGAATTTCGCATTTACGACATGAACCGCTGGAACGAAAAAAATTATAAGCCGGAAATAATAAAACTCGAAAATCTTGAAAAAGAATGGCGAAAATTTTTATTCATGATCGACACAAACGCTCCGAAACCTGAAGATATTCATGAAGAAGAAATTTCGATTAAGGCCGGCGAGCTTGCGCGAAAATTAAGAAATTCTCTTGAAAAACGTTACAATAATCCTAAATCACGAGAAGTACAGCGAAGTTTAACAGTTATCTGCGTGCGAATAGTTTTTTTGCTTTACGCCGAAGACACAGAGCTTTCAGGCGGCGGCAAAAAATTTCAAAAAGGCTCGTTCCATGACTATCTGCTTAAACACAAAGACAGCTCCCGCCGTGCATTAATAGATTTATTCGCGGTTCTGTCT
>CAJORD010000334.1 GCA_905236605.1 uncultured Synergistales bacterium
GAGATTTTCAATGCTGGCAACTTGTTTTATAACAGGAATTGCACATTGTTGATGAATCGGTTCAGGTCGATCCGCTTCAGAGATAGTTATGGACTTGCGCTGGACTTCAACTTTAATTGCTCTGAAAGTGCAAGAGGCAACGCAGCTGCCACACATTGTACAGCGATTGGAGTTGTATTCAATTTTCCACGGAAGATCATTAACCGCTATATCTTGAACTTTTACTGTTTCCATCTCATCACCTTCAAATCATTATCAATTACAACGACTTCACGTTCATTTGGATAAATGTCGGCTTCCATATTTCTATCGGGCAGAATTTCATTTATTCCACAAACTTCGGAAGAAATTGCAACAGTTGTATCATCGCCGCCAACAACTACCGGACGTAATTTTTTAGAGTCACAGCAAGTCATCATTCGCCCGTCAGGCAAGCCAGCAATAATTGTATTTGGTCCGTTAATTTCGAGGTGTGCCAGTGATTGACGAATAGACAACAAAATATCTTTATCTTCGCGTTCTGCAATCTCTGTAAACGGAAGAGGAGTTATGACGTGCTTGTAATAAGGAATCGACCACTTCAACTCGTGCAAAACATAATGCAATGTATACAAAAAATTTTGAGAGTCAGATTCAAAACCAATATAACCACGATGAAGATTTTTTTGAAACTCTTTGTTTTTCGTGTAAAAAGTATTTTCTCCATTAGCGCAAAGTGTGTAGCCTTGCAGGAAGAATGGATGCGCCGCATACCGAACGATTTTATAATTTGTGTTTTGGCGACATTGAACAATAATATTTTTCGCCTGTAAAGTGCCGTTGTCGTCCCACAATCTGAAATAAGTTGCAATATCTCGCGGATCGCCAATTTCCTTCAGTGTCAATACGTCTGGCCAGAAAGAATAAACGTAGCCTTGATTGGATTCAGTCAAAATTTTTCTCAAGGCAAGGCGTGTATCCAACAATAGAGCCTCACGACTCTCAACGTCATCATAATGTTCTGGATAATCATAATTTCTAAAAATATAATACGGCATAGTTTGAATGTCCAAGCCTTTTTGCTTATTCGGCACGGGCAGCCATTCAGCCATTTTAACAAAATTTTTAGCAGACATATAATCTTCGACAAGCCGCGCACCTTGTTTTGTACAAGCCATTGATAAAAGCGGCTTATCCTTGTACAAAGAAAAAACTCCTGATAAATCTTGCATAACCATTGCGAAACCGGAATTGTCGTGCCCTTCTTGCTGCGGCAGCATTAATCTTAACGCTGTCGAAGGGTGAACCGGCTTCTTACTTTTTATTGCTCCGATTCTACACATAAAAATCTCTCCTCAAAAAACGAGGGCGGAGAGCAATTCAGTATACCCGCCGCCCTCTAAAGTTTTTAATTAAAACATATTCTTTGCGTATTCGTCATAAAGCTGTTTGAGTTCTTCGACCTTGTCGTACATTTCAACCTGCAATTTTGATGCCGTTGCAAAGTCTCCACTATTTAAGGCTTTAGTCAACTGCGTAAAGAGAGATTTTTTATCAATAGAATCTTTTGCTAAAAATTCACGAACGGTTTTAATTTTGTTCCAATTATACGAGTCTTGATCCGTGCGGAAATCTGTTTCAATTCGATGAGCCTTGCGAACAATATTGCGCATTTCCGGCAAGATTCTTGCAATTAACTCAGTCTTCCAGCGAATTAACGCACCTTCGCGGAAAGATTTTATAATTTGCGGGCGAAGCGCACCGCCGGCCGTAATAACTTTGACTTTTGCAGGATATTTTTCAAATGCTTCCATATTTTCCCAGACAGTCGCTGGCGGCACGCCGAACATACTATCACGTTCTTCTGCAGTGTAATCTTCAAAGACATCTTCCTCACTGCGATAAGCACGATTCTTTTCAAGATAGAAACTATCCTGACCGGCTTTCTTGCTGAGTTCGGTAAGCAAGTCAATCGAAGGACGATCAATGGTCGATTTAATACCGTCCAGAATTGCAGAATACACAGCCGCAAGCACCAAATAAGTATTCGTGTATGGATTGCAAGCACGCAATTCAAATCTCGTTGCCATTGGATTTTGTAAATC
>CAJORD010000335.1 GCA_905236605.1 uncultured Synergistales bacterium
TCCGATTTTGATGTTTTTGCTTTCAGCTTTTATATCAGCCATAGGGCCGGGACACATTGCGGCAGGAATTTTGATGACCACCTTCGCAATGTATCTTGCCTTTGAGATGGACATTAACCCTATGGCTACTTCATTATACGCGAAACTCGGAGCTAATGCGGGCTGCGCTTCAACGCTTTCATTAACTGGAATTTTGGCGGCTCAATTATCAGGCCCGCTTGGATATTCAGGCTTCGGACTTCATTTATTTATGTCAACGCTGCTTTCAGGATTTATTTTCACGTGCGTAGTTTATATTTTGTACAAAGGTTACAAAGTCAAAGCTGACAATCCGTTAAAGTGGTCTGACATTCCGAAATTCAATCGCGAACAAAGAATTACGATTTTTGTAATTATCATCGTCGTAATTTGCTGCATTGGCTTCAAACTCGACACGGGATTATTTGCTTTCTTGGCGGCTTCGGTTTTAATTCTCACGGGCTGCGCAGACGAGAAGAAAGCCATTAAGGGCATACCTTGGGGAACGTTAGTATTTATTTGCGGAGTCGGTGCTTTGGTCAACGTAATCAACAAACTTGGCGGAATCGAACTTGTTTCAGATTATCTTAAGACTTTGATGAACGAGAACACGGCAACACCGGTTATGGCAGCGACATCAGGAATTTTATCTTGGGTTAGCTCAACGACGGGAGTAGTAATGCCGGCATTGTTCCCGATAGCAGCGGAAGTTACAAAGACATTTTCGAGCGTCAGCTACGTAGAATTAATTTCAGCGATCGTTGCGACGTCATTCGCGGCAGCTATCAGCCCTCTTTCAACCGGCGGAGCGATTATCATGTCATCATACTCGGCCTCAAAAGAAACTACAACCGAAGAAATGAACAACATGTTCAAAACTTTATTCTTGCTTTCAGTTGCGAACGTTGCTATTAACGTTTTGCTTTCGTGGCTCGGAGTTTTTAACCTTGGGCACCTGTTTTATTAATTAATTAGCTTTTAATTCCTGACTCCTCGCTCCTCAAATATTTCTCCAGAGAACTTTGAAAAAGTGTATAGCTCCGTCAACCGTGAAAAATCTCACTGCGAAGGCCAAGAGCCCTAAGCCGACGCAGCAAAGCACAAAATTTTTTTCGCCCTGGCTCATCTCGCCGATCTTCTTCGACATATGAAAAACATGAATCCCGATTTCGCGTTTCCACGGTCGCAAAAATGGAACTGTTCCGCACCACGCGTCTTCAAGTATGTGAAGCAGGCAGCCCATTACCCAAAATCCCGCGCACGCCCAAACATCATAATGAGCGTTTCGACCGTCAACAAGCGCCGACAGCCTCGGCACTATCCAGCCAGAACGCTTAAAACACACATACGCTATTAACGCCCACGGAATAAACCAATGTGTCCAACGTCTGTGCCAACGATTTCGACGCTTTCCAAAAATCACATACTCCGACGAATCCGGAAATGTTGAGCCAAAAAAACTAAACAGTGCCGCCAATGGCGAACCCGTCGCGCCTAAAATTATTGCTGTTGTTGAAAGTCTATGTCCTTTACCTGTCATTTTATTTTTTATTTTTTAATCTCGCAAAAATTTTTACAAAAATTAAAATCGCCGAGTTTGACAAAATCACGCCCGCACCGGCCGGTATGTTGAACACGAACGAAATCACAAGCCCCGCTATGAACGCTACGAACGACACCGCGCCAGCCATTATAACGAGAGTTTTGAAGCGTGAAGCAAAATTTTTCGCCGTTACCGCCGGCAGAATTATAACGCCCGATATTAAAAGCGTCCCCGTAATCCTCATTCCTGAAACTACTACCAACGCCGTAAGAACAGAAATTATTAATTGATAAAACGTCGTGTTAATTCCAAGTGAGCGCGCGTAATTTTCGTTATACGTAATGAGGAAGAGCCGATTATAAAAAATTATAAAAATCGTCAAGACGACAACTGAAAGAATTACAGAAAAAATTAAATCGCCGTCGCTGACCGCTAAAACGCTCCCGAAGAGATAAGCTCCCGTGCTTGAAGTCCCGCCCGTCAATGACGAAATCGAAATCCCTAATGCAAGCGCCGCAGATGAAGCTATCGCTATGGCAATGTCGCCCGCAGTCTTGAATTTTTGACTGACGAACATAATCACAAACGACGCTATTATTACGGCCGGTGTCGAAATCAAAACCGCAGGGACGTTCAAAGCCGACGCCACTGACAACGACGCGAAGCCAATTTCTGAAAGTCCGTGCCCGATTAGCGAATAATGTTTCAAAACTAAAATTACACCCAGCACCGAAGCACAAATTGAAATCAGCGAGCCCGCAACTAATGCACGAATTACAAATGGATATGAAAGAAGCGCTAATAAATCGCTCAAATTTTGATTCTCCCGTCTGAAATTTTTATGACGTGGCTGTCTTTGATGCCTTCAATGTCAGAGTCGTCATGCGTAACCATGATAACCGCGCAACCGTTCGCAAGTTCGTTTTCAAGAATCCGAAATAAAATTTTGTGGCTCTCGACGTCAAGACCGGCGCAAGGTTCATCGAGCAACAATAAATCAGGCTCTCCGCATAAAGCCCGCGCCAAAAACACGCGGCGAAGCTGACCTCCCGACAAATTTTTAATTTCACGGTTCGCAAGTTCATAAATAAAAAGTTCTTTCATGATTTTATTTGCGAGTTCGTAATCACAACGCGTGTAAAAAAATTTTTTCTTCCGTTGCGTCCCTGTTAAAACAATCTCACGAACGCACGCCGGAAAATCTCTATCGGCCTCTTCAATCTGTGGAACGTAAGACATCTTAGCCGAACGCGTAAGGCGTCCCGCGCTTAATGGCAACAGGCCCGCGATCCCTCGCATTAAAGTGCTTTTGCCGGAACCGTTCGCGCCAGTTATAAAAGCCATTTCGCCGCCGTGAACTTGCAAAGATAAATCATTAATCACGATTGTATCTTCATATTTAATCACGGCGTTTTCAAGATTTAATTTTATGTCAGTCATTTATAAATTTTTTTAAAGATTCGTAATTTGCCTGCATGATTTCGAGAAACGTCAAGCCCGCGTCAAAATCTTTTTGCGAAATGCTCTCGGCCGAAT
The DNA here is from genome assembly GCA_905236605.1 of uncultured Synergistales bacterium. Taxonomy (GTDB): domain Bacteria; phylum Synergistota; class Synergistia; order Synergistales; family Aminobacteriaceae; genus JAFUXM01. Next base: position 3,098 of record CAJORD010000335.1, read on the forward strand.
TAAAAATTAAAATTTCTGCGCCAGTCTGTTCAGCGATTGAACGAGTTACGGCTGAAATATTCGGCGTAGAAAAAATAAATTTCACGTGATTTTCATTTATAAAATTCAAAATCTCGGCCATTTTCTTTATAGAAGGTTCGCTCTCGCCGTCGTATGCGCTGATATAATCGAAGCCGTATCGCTTCATGAAATATCCGAATGCAAATTCGCCTGCGAAGACGAGAATTTTATTTTTATTTTTTTGTGCAAGCTCTGAAAAATTTGAATCGAGTTCGGCAATTTTGCGGCAATATTCGTCGGCGTTGCGATTAAAAATTTCTGCGAGGTCGGGCCTGACGTTTGAAAATCCCGCGGCGATATTTTTAATCATCGTTTGAGCGTTCGATAAATCTAGCCAAATATGAGGGTCGCTGTTAAAAATTTCGATTCCGTTCGACGCGTCAACGATTTCGACATCACAAAGCGAACGAGAAATTTTTTCTGCCCATTGCTCCATATAACGGCACGTGAATATAAAAACGTCCGAGTCGTTCAAAAATTTTATATCGAGCGGCGAAGGTTCAAATTCGTGAGGCTCTGCGCCCGGTCGAAGCAGCAAATTTATATTTGTCGTATCGTCAGCGACTGCACGCGCAAAATCATAAACTGGAAACAAGCTGCACGCGATTGAAAAATCTTTTTCGGCCGCGAAAATCTGTGTCGAATATGTAAGAAAAAAAATTAAAAGAAAAATTTTTGTGATGAATTTCATAAATTAAAGTTTCCTAAGAAAAATTTTAGGCTATTATAACAAAATGGTGATTTTAATTTCCGGGGCGTCAGGTAGCGGCAAAAGTTCCTACGCTGAAGCCAGACTTTTAAGTTTGAAAACTGAAAAAAAATTTTATATCGCGACGGCGAAGATTTTTGATGACGAAATGAAAGAGCGCGTTCGCCGTCATCAAGTCATGCGCGCGGGCAAAGGATTTATTACGATAGAGAAGCAAACAAATCTCGGCGCGATAAATCTGCCTAGTAATTCAAGCGTCTTAATCGAAGCTCTTACGACGTGGCTAGCGAATGAAATTTTTGATAACGATCCAGCCGGAGCCGCTGAAAGAATTAAAAACGATTTTCAAATATTGAAGGCCAAGTGCAAAAATTTAATTTTGGTTTCTGATGATATATTTTCTGACGGGGTAATTTACGACGAAGCTACGGAATTTTATATAAGGACGCTCGCGGAACTTGTTATTCAATTTGTCGCCGAAGCCGATGAAGTTGTGGAATGTGTCGCGGGGCTGCCGATAAATTTGAAAGTGTTATAATCACGATTATTTTTAGTAAGGAGTTAAAAATTTTTATGGCTTTCACGGTCTGCGTACTAACGCCGGAGGTAAAGAGAGACACTTACACAGCCAGCTACATAGCAGGCGAAGCTCCCGTTACAGGCCACGACGTTATGAGCGAAATGGTAACCAAGCATGACATGTCGCAGCGGCGAATAATTGCGTGGTTCGTAAATAATTATACACGTCCGCTCGATTGGGTTATAGATGAGGACGCTACAGTAGAATTTATTCCTTCCACTTCTCCCACAGGACAAAGAATTTATAAA
>CAJORD010000336.1 GCA_905236605.1 uncultured Synergistales bacterium
AAAGCATCACAATTTTCTATCGCATTAATAATTTTCGTGTCATAATCGCCGCCGCCTTCTTGCACAATATTTCGGGGCGCATACCACGCTTCAAGATTTTTATTTTCAAGATAATCCGCCAAGTATTTCACGAAATTAAGTTCTTCTGATTTATAACTGATAAAAATTTTTCCCATGATTCTCACCGCGAAAAATTATAACAAACGCCGAAAATATAAAGCTGCTTTGTTCGTGTCCTTGGGAATTTTATCCGCGCCAAGCTGATATATAAACGCGAGCTTCAAACATGCGCCTATATGTCCTTGATTCGCGGCCTGTTCATAAAATTTCACGGCGTCAACATAATTTCTTTGCAGCGCGTAAGAATCTCCGATTTTATATTGAGCGTTTGCTTTTTCGTTTGGGGTTTGGAGCTCGATGTTCATTTTTATAAATTCGATTCCTTTTTTCCGTTCACCGAGAGAAAAGTAAGTCATGCCGATGAATAAATTATTAAGCGAGCTTTCAGATTTTTCCGAAGGATTATTTTTTTCGATGTCATCGAGGAGAACAAAAATTTTATTTCTGTTTCCGCCGTTTTTGATTAAATAGAGAGCTTGATATTTTGAAATCGCGAGTTTATAAGGGTCTTTCACGAGAACGGGACGCCAGACTTTTTCAAAAATTTCAATGTATTCAAGGACTAAATCATCTCGCGAAATTTCTTGCGCGGCTTTAACGCAAAAATACCAAAATGGATAATATCCCCGGAAATCGTTCGCAATTTTTTTCAAGCTCTCAAGGCGGGCTTCGGAGTCTTTGATTTTCACAGCGTCATAAAAATTTTTGATTTTTTGCTCGTTCAATAAATTTTCGCTCGGCAATTTATATTTTTTAATCAGTCGCCATGACACTTCAATTAAACGCGAACGCAGCCGTGTGCAGTCTCTCAAATCGTCCTGCTGAATGTGGCGAATCCGTTCATCTAAAATTTTATAAGCGTCTTCAATTTGCTCTTGATGTCTCAAATATGAAGAAAGACATCGAAACGCAAAATTTGTCAGCCATTGCACCGTCGAGCCCCAATGTTCAGGGAGCTTATCTAAAACTGAGGTTGCTAGCCGGGCATTGCGTTTTACGTCGACTTCCTGAAATTTTTGCAACTCTTCGCCGCGAATTTTTTTTTCTTGAATCGCGTTCGAGAGTTCCATAAAAAATCTTATAAGCTGCGGGTCATTAATATTTTCAAAATTGAAATTGTTGACGATATTTTCATATTCTTGTTCGAGGACAAAACGATTTTCAGTGCTGAGAATTTTATATAAAGAAGTGGCAGCCATATTAACGGCCGCCATTATATTTTCAGATTCTGGCATTATTGCCAATCCTCACGACACATTAAAATCATGCTGCAATCATCAAGCGTGCGTGGTCGAATTATAGTTTCAAAATCGCTGAGCAAAATTTTTTCGCGTTCGTCTTCTGGAAGTTCGGAGCATTCTTTGGCGATGTCATTGAGCCACGGAATCAAAGTTTTTGTTTTTCGTTCATAGAAACTGTCGGCCGCTCCGTCTGACATTAAAACGAAGCCATTTATATTTTCAAGAGCACCGCGCAAAATTTTTGTGTGCATTGAAACGAATTTCGACGTTACAAACACGGTATAAGGTTCAGCTGCGAGATTAATTTCTCCGTCTTTGAAAATTCCGGCGATCCCGTCTCCTATTATCAGCATGAAATATTTTTCACCGTCAGAAGCAGCCGCCATTAAAGTTGAAGCTAGGTCTTTGAGTTCGCATTCATGTTCATCAGCAGCTAGCTGCAATTCTTGAAGCAATTCATTCAAGATTAAAGATTTTATTTCGGATTCGGGAGCGTCAAGAAATTTTTCAAAATTTTCGGCGATTAGTCGGCAAATTATTTTTGTAACTCGTTCGGCCCCGAAGTGAGACAAGTCCGCCGAGCCTGCACCGTCAGCCAAGGCAATCACTGAAATTTTTTCGTCTCTGTAGCGCGCGATTTTATCTTGACAGGGCATTTCTAATTTCATGGCGTCAAGTCCTTCGAGAGCGCAGCCTATAATCTTCCAGCGAATTTTATTCATTCATGACTCCTTCGCAAATTTTCCCTCTTTAGACTGCCGGCCTTTCTTGAACCCTAATAAAGTCCGTTTAGGCGGACAGTTCGGGCACAGACTTGGATTCAAGGTGTCGTGTTCGTAGTGAGTGGTGTAGAAAACTCTGCCGCAATTTTCGCATTTGAGTTTGACGTATTTTTCTTGACAATCTTTGCAAAGTCCATCTTCGTTGCATTCTTTGACGCGGACAAGCTCACCGCAAAGCGCGCAATTTTTTTTCGGGTCGCGACAATTTATGCACAAACCGTTCACGAGGTCTTTCTGAAGGAATGTATGCTTGCAGCCGCTGCACTGAACTTCTTTGCGGCACTCTTCACACAGGCCCTGCTCATTCAAATCGCAAGCATGAAATTCTTTTTTACAACCCTTGCATCTTGTCATTCGATGGTTATAGCAATACTGTGACCAGCGCGCCAGCTCGCTTTTTTGTTTTTGAGCGTCTGTTAGTCTGGTTATCCGTTCGTATTGCTCGCGCGGGATTCTTACTCTTTTATTGCAGCCGGGATAATCGCAAGTTTTCTCAAGATAGACATACTTGTTACTTCTCGCTTCATCGCGACAAAGCTGACATACTCCATTTTTCATGTATCGTTGTGAAAATTCGCGGTCGCACTCTTTGCATATTTCATACTTAATTTTAGGTGCGTGCCTAAAGTGAGGCGGATAAAGCAAAACGTCATCGTGATCGGCTTTCAACAACCAGCCGTTGTTACTGATGCCGCGTCTGTACTCAGTCATTAAGCGCTGCCAATCTTCGACAAAATAGCGCGTCTCTTCGGTGTTGTGTTTGCCTCTTTTATCGAACGTGTCCCAGAAAGCTTCAATGACTTTGTAATGCAAGTGATCGTACATTCGTGCCCAACTTGCGTCGGGGATTCTGTTGAAACGATTCGCCAAGATAATTTCGTCGATTTGTCTTTCTGGATATGGATAGAACCAAAGTTCTGATTTTTCATCTTGTCCTTCGCGGGATTTATGATTATAAGGATACTGTCCCATCATCAAAATATTAAACAGAAGCACAGCGATCGAAAAAAGTTCATTGCCCTGAGTCCTCATGAAATCTGCGTGGCGTTCTCCGCTGTCAAGTCTTTTTTGATTTTCTGGCGGGACAAAATTATCTGTGTAATTCGGCGAAGGGAATCGGCCGATTTGATAGCTGTCAGTGTCAACAAAAAATACTTCGCGGCTGTTCTTTACCAAAATATTTTTCGCGCTGACGTCGCCGACAAGAATATCATGTTGATGAAGGAAAAGAATTTTTTCTAAGATATTCAGCGCGATATTAATCAACGTTCTTTTGTCCGCGTTCGGCAGGACTTCATTAAATCTCGAACTTGTTAATAGCTCGCTCAATTCGACGCCCTTGGCCTCCGGCATCAGATAACCGATAAATTCACCCTGATCGTTTTCAAGCGCACGATACGGGAAACAGATTCCCGCGAAAAAATAACCTTCTGTGATGTTGCCAAATTTGTCTTTCTTGTAACGATTCAGGAATAATTTTATTTTTTCTTCTCGACGTCGCGTGCAGTGCGAGCGATTGAAAATTTTTGCAACGAGCGGCGTTCCCTTATCCGTCAGCTCTGTTTTATAAACGTCGCCTTCAAGACCGTCGCCAATTTTTTCGCCGAGCCTTATATCTTTAATTTCGCTGTCGGATAACGTCCGCACAAAAACTAAATTGCTTGTGGTCGGTATTGATCCAAAACGAACAGTAGGATCGTCGGCTATGTCCGTGATTTCTGCTACATGAATGATAGCGTGTTCAATTCTGGGTTTCTTATCGTCTGTGTCGTCTGTGGCGTCAATAATTGGGCCTTCGTCCTCTGTTTCAATTTCGGAAATTTTTTCCGGCTCTGGCTCCGGCGGGTTTATTTCGGGGATCGGCCTCGAATCTACAACAGCATTAAGCCTTCTATAAAATTCGTCTTCATCTTCGCCATATTGAGCGATCATTGAAATTTCTTCGGCAAGTTCTTTTGAAATTTCGTCGTCTAAATCATTAATCCCGAAAGCTCTTTTTATATCTTCAATCTCTTCAGAGGAGAGATCGTAGTCACTTTTTATATCGTTCAGCGTATACATTAAATTTTCAACTCCCTTTCTTAATCATTCTCCCACGCTCATTAAATAAGAAGTTCCGCGCCATTCAACGCTTTTCAAAGTCCCGTCGATGTTGAGATTCATGACTTTGACTTTTCGGCCTCGAACGGAGGGAAGCCGACATATAGTCAGCAGGTCTTGACACAGCCAATAATCTTGACTCACGACTGTGATGTCGTATTCGCGCGCAAAATTTATTATTAACGAATGAAAAACTTCATCAGCGATTATGCCGTGTGCGCTGCCGTCATATATATTAAGCGTCCCTCGTTCATGACATTCCATAATTACGCGCCGCATCGTTTGAGCTTTCTGGTAAACTCCGCGAGAATCTTTTTTGCTTGCGAGGCTCTGAAGTTCTCCCATGACCACCAACGGAATTACGATATTTGAACCAGCGTTTTGATTTTGTAAAAAAATTTGCGAGGCGGGGATATCCAAAATTGCGCAAGTGTCCATGAGTATCAAGGATTTTTTTGCAACGGACTCCCCGGGCGCGCTCTTTTCGTGATTAATTTTCCTTGTGAGTTCGTTCAGTTGCTTATCAATAATTTTGTTCGCAATCTCGGAACTTTTAACACGAATTTCCGCTTCAGTTTTTATATATCCGTCTTCAAACGACATGGCAAAAAATTTTTATTCGTTATATATCAAGCTGAATCGAAGATGACTCTTTTGCTTTCCTTATAAAATCGCCTAAAGCACCCTCTTGGAAGGGAATAGATACGTCATCGCTTTCTGTTACATCTTCGTCGTCCGTCCAGTCTTCGGCTTCTTCTTCGTCGTCATCGTCATCATAAGAAGATTCGCTGGCGTCGTCTTGTTCAACGCTATCGAAATCATAAAGCGCGATTGTGCCAGCTTCATAGACACTCGCGAACAAAATTGGAGATCTGCGCGGCTGCTCTTCCTGCGAAGAATTAATCTCGACTGCTAAATCTCTGTTGTCGGTGATGAGAATAAATTGGAATTTCTCGCGATACGCATCAAAAACGGCTTCAACGTTTTCCGCGTCGAAAATTTCAATCAGACCTTCAGATTTATATTTCATGATCGCTTCCATAGCTCGCTTCAGAGATTCTAAATCCTCGCTTGAAGTCTGGGCACGTTCTTTGATTCGTGCGATAACGTCTTTAGTGATTCTGACGCAAACATTATTGCCGGTTACGTCTGAAGCATTTTTGAGGAACGGTGCTATGCGGTCCATGAACAACGGGAAATCTTCATCTTCAAGTACAGTTTCGTCGATGAAGATTTTATAATTTTCGACGAGGACTTTCAGCTCTGCATCAGTGAAAATTTCGTTCGGTGCCTTTTGCAGCTGAAAGAGAAGTTCCTCGAACGTCGCGAACCATTTGGAAAGGAAGGGCTTGTCTTCGATTTTTTTGAAATGTTCGACGTAATAAGCAGGAATGGTCGGATCGTCATAATCCGTTTCTAAAATTTTCTGAAGGATTTTGTTTTCTTTGTTTTCGATTAATACTCTTTGCGACATGAAATTATCGAACGTGGCCGCGAGCGCTATATAATTTGTGTCACTAAGCTGCGCTTTTCCGTTTTCAATGTTCGTTAGAACGTCCTCGGGGATTCCTGATCGCTCGGATATAGTTTTGATTGACAAGTCCATGACTTTACGGGCGGGTTTCAGGACTTGTGCAAAGCTCCTGATCATGCAGGCTCTGATTTTTTTTGAATATTCGCTCATAAATTTTTACCTCCTATAATGTGGTGCTGTACTGCTCGTTCTCGATTTCATTAAATAATTCAAAAATCTTAAATAATTCCTCATCGTCTCGGCTCGCGCCTATTTTGTGAATCAACCTTGTGAATTTTTTTTGATCCCAGCCGCGCCAATTTGTGGGAGGAACTTCAGAAGTGAAACCGCTCAGCACTTTGTCATCTTCTGAGAACGTTATAGGGACAACGACAAGTTTTTTATTATTGACTCTCTCGCGCGCCAGTTCCTGAGCAAGTTTCAATGTATATGCCTCATCGTTATCATGACCGTCGCTCACAATCAATAAAATTGGCTGCATATATTGTGTGCCTTCATTTTTGAGTTCTAGTTTTTTATCATTGAGTGCTTTCATTGACAAAGGCACAGCCCTGCCAAGAGGCGTTCTTTCATTCACAGCGAGAGCTGAATATTCAAAATCTGTCGCGCTCTTGAAATCTTGAAATTCGATTGGCTTCCCAAAATATCCGCCGCCGAAAGCGACCGTGAAGACATCAAATTGGACTGTCGCTACTGATTCTTCTCTTAGCGTCTGACGAAGAGTTTTCAAAAAAACGTTTATGGGCATCTCGTACTTACTCATCGAGCCGCTTAAATCCAAACATATCCCAAAAGGTATGTGTTTCATATTGTCAGCAAATTTTTTTTCTGGCATTAGTGCTTTCTCCTTCTGATTGTCTGCTCAACGTGTGAAAAACGGAAGCAGCTCCGAAAAATTAATTTCATCGGGCGAAAATATTTTTTTCGTGGGCGTGAATTTCTGAAGCACGCTAGTATTGATTTTTTCGCCAAGTCCTACAGGAATAAAAATTAATTTGCCCTTGGACACAGATTCAAAAATTCTTTTTTGTGCAGCTTGAAGTAAATTCGTGTTCGAGTTGTCTTGACCGTCGGAAATAAGAAGCAGCACCGCTGAATATGCCACGCCAAGTTTTTTATAAGTCTTCGTGCGTTCTTCAAGTGCGTTTAGAGCTTTCAAGAGCGCCTCGCCTAAAGGAGTGTTCTCCCGGATTTTCACATCTTGATTTTGAAAAAACACGGGCTTGTTGCCGTTTTCATGTTGAGGATTACTTTTTTGAATCAGTTCTTCATCGGGCGTAACGCCGCCGCCAAAAATTACTTGAGAAATTTCAGCGACGATTTCAGGAGACGAAGAAGATTTTTCTTTAACGAAGCTGCAAAAATTTCGCGCGACTTCGTTCAGCTTGTCAATATGTCCGCTCATAGAGCCGCTAATATCCAGACACATACAGATCGGGACTCGCCTTGCAATATCGGGTTCTCTCAAAATGCTATAACTCCTTCTCTATTTAATATAGTGTGAAAATTTTTGGAATTAATTTTGAGTATAACTTTCCAAAAATTTTTGTCAATAGTCGGAGGCCGACTGTGCCGCCAGATTTCTTAACTCCTCGTTTACAAAAAAATTATACGCTGACAAATTTTCAAATTAACGACGGGGGGAAAATTTGAAGTCGGCTTGACGAATCGCGACCGGCTTAATATACTTTGCAAAAATTTTTTACAACGAGGTATTAGTAGCAGGTGCTAAAGGACAAAAAATCGCGGCAGAACGAACTATTAAAAATTATTTCTTCTAATCCAATGATTACAGATAACGAACTGGCGACAAGTCTAAACGTCAGCGTCAGTACGATTCGTCTTGACCGCGCCTTAATGGGAGTGCCTGAACTTCGTGAAAGAATTAAAACAATGGCGGAAGCAGCCGCTAGCAAGTTACAATCATTAAATCCTTCGGAGGTCATCGGCGAACTTCTCGAACTTGAGCCCGATAAATGGGCTTTGTCAGTCTTGCGCACCGCTAAGGATATGGCGTTTCGATTTACCGACATCGTGAGCGACAATTATATTTACGCTCAAGCCGGCTCAATCGCTGTTGCCGCCATCAATGCCGCCAAAGTCATAATAGACTCAATGCGCGGCGAATATAAAGGACATGCTCGCGTCGGAGATATTTTAATCGCGCGGGCAAAAGTCGGAGTTAATCACGACGGCAAAAAAATTGTAAGTGTCCGCACAAGAGTTGGCGATAAAGAAATTTTTGTCGGACGCTTCATTATCGAAATTTTAGATTAAGGCAGGTGAAAAATTTTGAGCGAAAAAAATATCGTGATCGCGCTTGACGCTATGGGAGGCGACAACGCACCC
>CAJORD010000337.1 GCA_905236605.1 uncultured Synergistales bacterium
ATAGCTGCAATGTTTCGGGCTGTGCCAGTCGGCGGAATAAAAAATTTTTGCGTCAGGATTTGAATTAATGAAGGCGATTATGTTTTCGACGGCCTCAAGCGAATGACCACAGGCAAGTGAGCCATCAATAAAATCATATTGACAATCGACAACTAAAATATCTTTTGACATTTTCAAAATTTCCTTTCATTTCTCGATTAAAAATTTTTCAGCAAGCTCGGCGGCAATTTTCAAAGAATTTTCGCGAATATTAGGGCTGATTTTCCCGGAGAATAACTCGACCACGCCTTTGAAATTTAATAATGACAGTTGCGTCAGAAGAATAATTTCATCGTGATTAAATTTTTGCGACAAATAAAAATTTACGAGATCGGGAGCAAGTCCCCAATTTTCGAGCCAGCGCCACAAAAATTTCCAGCTTGAAGCCTCCGGCGGGACGTTCGGCTCTCCTAATAATTTCATGCTCCAGTAGAGATTTGCGAGTAATTCATCATCGGCTTGACCGACTGCGAGAAAATTTTTAATTATGTTCGTCCATTTAATCGCGGTTAAAATCGTTTCGCGGCGTTTACGAAGCGGCAGCATGTCATCGGCAATTTCAAATTCATCAATGTAATAATTCGTCGTGCTCTTTTTCTTTTTGAGTCCAAACTTTCCCCAGATGAAAGGCTCTGTGTCTCCGCTTGAGCGTCGCGCCGTAACGTTGACGAGCCCGAAGCCCTTCAAGAACAGTTTCAGCCATAAATTTTTTTCTCCCGAAATATCTCGATAGAGAATTACGCCCGAAACTGTGAGAAAATTTCCCTCAAGCATAAAATCCGAATTGCCCTCCCGCTGAAAAATTTTTCAAAATTATATAACGAGTATAAATTAAGATATAATTACGTAAACCAAAATTTCAAATTCTATTTTCAAAAATTTTGAGGGGAGTGTTTATATCACGATGAACCTGCCGACGTTTTTAGGCGGTGTGCATCCGCCCGAAGGCAAAGCTCTCACGGAGAACAAGGCAATCGAAAAATTAATGCCCGAAAATCCCGGAGAGTTATTCGTTTATCCATTGTCCCAACATATAGGCGCACCATGTGCCCCACTCGTTAAGAAGGGCGACGCTGTGCTTGTCGGTCAAAAAATTGCAGACACTGAAGCATTTGTTTCAGCTCCGATTTTTTCTGGCGTGTCAGGGACTGTCAAAGAGATTGCGCCCAAAATGACAATCGCAGGCAACATTGAAAATTGTATCGTCATTGAGAGCGATGGAAAGTATGAAAAAGCTCCTTCGCTTCTCGAAGAGCTTGGCCATAAGCCCGAAGCTTCTGACTACGTGAAATTGATTCGTGCCGCCGGCATTGTAGGACTTGGCGGAGCATGTTTCCCGACGCACGTAAAACTTTCGCCGCCGAAGGACAAAGTTATTAATTGGGTGATTGTCAACGCCGCCGAGTGTGAACCGTATTTAAGCTGCGATAATCGACTTATGATTGAAAGTCCCGACGAGATAATCAGAGGTCTTCAATACGCGCTTGAAATTTTCCCGAACGCTCAAGGCGTGATTGCCATCGAGAACAACAAGCCCGAAGCTATCAAGACCATGACCGAGCATAATAAGAATCCTAAAATTAAAGTCATGCCTCATAAGGTCAAGTATCCTCAGGGCGCAGAGAAAATGTTAATCAAGTCCGTTACGGGTCAGGAAGTTCCATTAGTCCCGGCGTTGCCTGCTGATGTCGGCTGTATAGTTTTGAACACCCGCACGACGTGGCAAATTTGTAAAGCTATCGAGGAAGGCTTGCCCGTGATTGAGCGAGTTATATCCGTAACCGGCGACGCTGTGAACGAACCGAAAAATTTACAAGTGCCGCTTGGAATTTCAGTCAGAAAATTAATCGACGCTTGCGGAGGTTTCAAAGAAGAGCCCGTGAAGATTATCGCAGGCGGCCCGATGATGGGACTTGCAATGCGTTCGGTAGATGTCCCGGTCGTGAAAGGGACTTCAGGAATTTTAGCTTTGACTTCAAAACTTGCTTACATTGCCGAAGAAAGCGCGTGCTTACGTTGCGGAAAATGCGTTGAAGCTTGCCCGATGCACTTAGAGCCGACTTTGCTTGACCATGCTGTCAGGAAACGCGACTATGAAACTTTTGAAGCTCACGGCGGAATGAACTGCATAGAGTGCGGCTCGTGCGCTTATTCATGCCCGGCATCAAGACACTTGGTCCAAAGTTATAAGAACGGCAAAGCGGCTGTCAACGAAGCGAGGAAGAAAGCTGCGGCACTTGCGAAAGAGAAAGCGGAGGCGAAAAAATAATTATGTCAACACAGCTAACAGTATCAACTTCACCGCACGTTC
>CAJORD010000338.1 GCA_905236605.1 uncultured Synergistales bacterium
CTGAACCAGGCACTACTGAACAAGGCACTACCGAACAGGGAACCACCGAACAAGGCACGACCGAGCAGGAAACTACTGAACAAGAGACTACTGAACAGGGAACAACTGAACAGGAGACTACGACGCAAAACGGTACGGGGACTCAAAATGAGAGCGACTCAGCTATCGATGAAGATACGCAGAATAACATAGCGGATACACTCGGCAGTGATCTCAAGGATATAAACTTCATATCAAAGAATGATATTCGCGATGTAGAGCCTCCTTCCGATGCCGTGAAAAAAGCTGTTGAGGACGCAAGTACGGGCTTTGAGATTTCCGACAATCTCACCGGAATTAACGTAACTAAGGCTGGTACGCAAGCTCTTCAGGTTACTTTGCCGGCTGACATTGAAGGGAAAGAAATTGCAAATGTAAAAATATATTTCGTTGACACGACAGCAGCCAACTTAACTTCAGTGAATGTTTCAGAATTGCCTTCAGGAATGACCGAAGGAACTTTGCTTGATGCTGACGGCAAAACGCAGACAATAATATCATCAACGAACGCAATTGCTACGGCCGATCTCGAAAAAGAAGGCGCGTATAACGTCTATCTTGCTCAAAAAGATACTAGCAACAACAACAGCACCACCAGCTCCAGTGGCGGAGGTTGTGATGCAGGCTTGGGAATTTTGAGCCTTGTTAGTTTGCTGGACTTGGCATTCAGGAAAAAATAAAAAATAAAATAAAAACGAAACGTCCCCTGTTGTTCAGGGGATTTTTATATTTTTGCTCGTTCTGTATATTTATCTTTTATGTTCTCCCAGCTTGGAATAAAAATTTCCTTGCCATAATGTTTTTTATATGATTTATAAAATTTTCGCTTCCATTCTTTTGCAAATAAATTCGTTGCGGGATTTTTATATAAAGTTTCTTCAAAGGCTGAAAGAAAATCTTCTTTACATTCAAAAACTTTTGTCTTAGTTCTTCGCGTGTACCAGTTGCAGGGGCGTATCTCGCTGACTGTTCCTTGAGTAACTTTTACGGTCAGTGGCCATTGGGACATTATTTTTGTGATTTGCCAGACTTTTTTAAGCCATAAATCTTTAATTCTTAAAATTCCTGCTTCATTAATGACATATCCGAAGATTAAATAATCAGCGTCGATATGCCAGGGTCTTTCTATTAAATCTTGAGCAAAAAATTTGAAAGTCGCTATGCTGAAACGGGGGCTGTCTTCATGATTGAAGGCTTTTATTTCGAGCCAGTCTTTTTTTAAATTTTCTTTGTTGAGATAAATATCGGGCGGCATTTGAATTACCGGGTTGGCTAAGAAATCTATTCGGCTTCTCTTCAGCCATTCTTCCAGCCATTTTTGAATAACATCGCCTACAACGTCCTTTCGTCTTACAGCGACACTTACATCTCCGAGCCTGAAATCAAAACAACCTTCTTGAAATTTAATTTTATAATCCAGAACAAGTAATTTATAAAGTTCTTTCGCAGTAATGAAATTCGCCATGTTATTAAAATTTTTGTGATAATGCGCTAAAAATTTTCGTGTGATATTATCATAATCAAATTAATTTTTTCGAGAAAGAAGGAATTTTTTCACATGCCCGAAAAAAAAGGAAAGGCTGTACTTGCATACAGTGGAGGGCTTGACACTTCAGTAGCTGTAATGTGGCTAACAGAACAGGGCTATGACGTTATCACCATGACCGCTGACGTAGGACAGAAAGATGTAGACCTTCAGGCGGCAAAATCAAAGGCTCTTCACAGCGGCGCGGTTAAAGCCTATATATTTGATCTTAAAAAAACTTTCGTTGAAAATTATGTTTACCCGTCATTAAAAGCTAACGCAATGTATCAGGGGACTTACCCGTTAGTCTCGGCGTTGTCAAGACCATTAATCGCAAAGACCCTCGTTGACATTGCAAATAAAGAAGGCGCGGTTGCTGTTGCTCACGGTTGCACAGGCAAAGGCCAAGATCAAGTTAGAATCGAAGTTTGTGCGACGGCGTTAAATCCAAAAATAAAAGTTCTTGCACCTGTACGCGACTGGCACTTCACACGCGAGGCAGAAATCGAGTATGCAGCCAAACACGGAATACCCGTTAATGCCA
>CAJORD010000339.1 GCA_905236605.1 uncultured Synergistales bacterium
ATTAAATCAGGAAATTAGCAACGATGTTTTAGTTTGCGGAATAGCAAGCGAGTTTTGTGTCCGTGAAAGCGTCCTTGCGTTGTTAAAGTCCGGCCGCTCTGTCGAAGTCCCCGCGAACATGCTCGGGTGGGTCGATGAAAAAAATCATCTTGCGAACGTCAAAGAGCTTGCCTCAATGGGAGTTAAGATTTCATGATTAACACGATAATTTTTGATATTGGCAACGTCTTAATTGATTTCGATTGGGACGGCTTCATGGCGCGGGAATTTCCCGGCGTGGATCAAAAATTAATAGACAAACTCGACGAGGACGTTTGGGGCAGCGGACGTTGGGACAGGCTCGACGCGGGCGACCCGCCCGAAGACGTTATGAAAAGCATAATTGACTATGACCCCGAACACGAAGCCGAACTTAGAAAAATTTTTGCGCACGTCGGCGGGACTTTACGAAAGCGCGAAGCCACTCCCGTTTGGCTCAAAGAATTAAAATCACGCGGCTATCGTCTGCTTTATCTCTCGAATTACTCTCACTACGTCATGAACGCGAACCCGGAAGTTTTAGATTTTTTGCCGTTGCTTGATGGCGGAATTTTTTCATGCGACGTCAAATTAATAAAACCAGACCCCAAAATTTATGAAGCTCTCGCCACAAAATATAATCTTGTGCCTTCGGAATGCGTTTTCATTGACGACTTAGAGAAAAACATAAACGGCGCTCGTGATTTTGGCTTTCATGGTATCCAGTTCTCATATCTGAAACAGGCGCAGGAAGATTTGAATAAAATTTTGAAGGAGGCTTAAAAATTATGCGCTGGAATTTTTATCTTACGGGAGGAATTTTAATTCTTCTTGGTGCTCTTACGTTTCGTTATCCAGTTGAAGCGATAATGACTGCGGGATTTTTTATCGGGCTTGGGCTTGTAGCGTCTAGCTTGAATTATTTTACAGGTTGGTATTTCGTCAGGTTCCGAAGATTTTTAGCGCTTGGCCTTTTAGATTTTATAGCCGGTGTAATCATGTTGGCGCAACCGGGTTTGAGCGCGTTCTTCATGCCGTTCATAATTGGCGCGTGGTTATTCTCGACGGGAATTACGAGAACTTGCGCGGCATTCTGGCTCGGCGGTGCAAAAATTCGCGGTTGGTGGGTCGTATTACTAAACGGTCTTGCACTTATAATATCGGCTCTGCTTATATGTGCTTCACCGTTCGTAGCTTCAATTTCGATTATGATTTTACTAGGCTGTATTTTAATTATTGCGGGAGTGTTCTCTGTCGTCGAAGGCATCACGCTGTATTAATAATGAGGAGTGAGGAATTAGGAGTTAGGAATGAAAAAAATTTTTAACTCCTAATTTGAAATTTTATTGAACTCGCTGATAAGTCATGCTGAAGTTATTCGAGTCCGTCAAAATTAAATTCTTCCCCGCTGCGTCAACTTGGACAGTATTTTGAAACGCTTCGCCGGTGCTTTTGTGGCCGATTAATTTATTTCCGTCGCGCTGGAACGATCCCATCTCCGCGGGCTGACCATTGAGCCAAATATAATAATTATTCCCCTGGAATTGAAGCACAAGCTGCTGACCATTCATATACGCTTGCCATACGCCTTCGATATTGGCTTCAGGTTTTGCGATTGGGAATGTCGGGAAGTCATTTTTTGGCGTGGTCTGTGTGGTTGAAGGTGTCGGGAACGTCGGCTTTGAAGTCGTAGGAGCAGGCGATTTGAACACGGGTGCTTGAGTTTTAGGAGCTTGGGGCGCGTCGTCCATCTCTGTGAAAACTCCTGCATTCTCACCCATTCCGTTGGGACCGCTAGTGAACGTCATAACGAGAGATTCATTATACGGATTATAGACGCAGTATATAACATCTCTGTTTCCGTCGGGAGTTTTAATTACTATTCTGTTGTCAGAAATTATGTAAGTCCCGAGTGCTTGACCGTTTGTGCTAATCGTGCCATCGTCAAGACTAATTTGTGAACCGTCCGCGCAAATCCAATCTTCTTCCCACCATTCGTCAGGGAACCAAAAATCGTTCAAAGGATAAAAATAACGAATTTCGCCGGTCTCTGTTGACGCTAAGAGCCAAGCATATTTTTTATTATCCTCCGGCATAACGACAGCAAAATCTTCAGCGAAGACTTCATATTCGCCCGCGTCATTAGCCCAGTAAGTTTTCATAACTGGAACGGCTCCGGACGTATCGAGAGTTATATAAGCGTGAGTGAGATTTTCGCCCCAGACGTCCAAGTTTGAAGGGAAGGCGTTATTTTCGGAATTAAAATTTCCGATCTCGGCTACGATGGCCGTAGGCGCATAAATTTTTTCTGCGGGATTAACTCGCGATAAAATTTCTTTAACGTGAGCGTAACGCCCCGGCAATAACTTCGCGCCTTGTTGTTTAGTAACTTCGACATACGGTGCAATTCGCTCATCGCTTAAAGCCTGCTGCTCTGTGATTTTTGCGTAAGCTGTGGTTGTGGATAGTGTGAGAAGAATTAACGCGGCAAAAAATTTCTTCATAAAAAATTCCTCCTGATTAAAAATTTTTCACATTATACAAAAATCAGCCTCGTCCATGTGAACAAGGCTGACTAAAAATTAATTATCTTTCTTCATATATTGGACAGTAAAAACAAATCCCACGAGCATTAGCCCTATTAAATCGCTCACGAGTCCAGGCACCAACATGCTAAGACCGCCTGCGCAGATTATAATTCTTAAAATCGGATTGATAGGTTTATACAAAAATCCGTTTAGAGCCGCAGCAACTCCGAAAATTCCAAGCAACGCCGTAGCGCAGATTAAAATAATTTCGCACGCGATTAAAATTTGTGTCAAGACCGGTCCTGCGTTCGTGATATTAATCAGCGGGCTGACGTTTTCAAACAACATTGCCGGCGTGAACGCAAAGATATAAGGTACAATAAAAGCTCCTATCGCGAGTTTCGTTGCGTTAAAAGCCGTCTTCATTGGAGGAGCTTTAGCAATCGCTGACCCAGCATAAGCC
>CAJORD010000340.1 GCA_905236605.1 uncultured Synergistales bacterium
CTAGATTCTCGAGAGGTTTTCCCCCCTATAAAGAGATTCAACCACTGCGGCTAAAATTCATTCGCCGTACTTTCTTTTGCATATAATGTATCATTTTCTTTTTTAAGTTTCTACGATAAAATTTGCATATCTCAAAAACAGACTAAAAATTAAAAAAATCAGGTGAAATATCAATGTCCTTACCCAAAATTAATAAATTTGTTTTGGATAATCTCACCGGCGAACCTCTTGACGCATTGAAAGCTGCGGCCCGTCGTGCGCGTGTTGCAGCTTTAACCATGGTCAACGCGGCCAAGAGCGGACACCCGGGCGGAGCGTTTTCAAGCATGGAAATGTTTTTGACGGTTTACGGCGTCGCAAATTTGACTCCGGAGAACTGCAACGAAATCAAACGCGATTATGTAATTATTTCTCACGGTCATACTTCGGCGGGAGTTTACGCGGCTCTTTCCGAATGGGGCTTCATCGACCGCGACGAAGCAATGGCACATTTCAGAAACTGCGGGAGCGCTTTCCAGGGCCATATCGAACGCAACGTCCCCGGAATTGATTGGGGCACCGGAAACTTAGGCCAAGGACTTTCAGCTGGCGTCGGCTTTGCTCTTGCTCAACGTGCAAATAATCATAAAGGCCGCGTGTATGTCTTAATGGGCGACGGCGGTCAAACTAAAGGACAGATCGCTGAAGCTCGTCGAATGGCTGTGAAAGAAAATCTCACAGGTTTAACGGCATTAATCGACTACAACGACATTCAATTATCCGGCGAACGCAAAAATATAATGCCGTGCAACATTAAAGAAATTTGGGAAGCCGACGGCTGGGAAGCAGTTGAAGTTGACGGCCATTCCTTCACACAACTTTATGACGCTCTCAAAAAAGCAGGCTCAAACGGGAAGCCGACTGTGTTGCTTTGCAAAACTATCATGGGCAAAGACGGCGGCATCATGGAAGGCAAGCCCGACTATCACGGGAAGGCCGTACCTGTTGACGCTTACGCTGAGATCGTCAAAGGGCTTGGCGAAGATCCGGCGACTCTCGATCGCGCCATTGAACGCCGCAAGAATCCTCCGACTTATAAGGGAAGAAAGATTGACTTCCCGCCAGTCCCGAACATTGACACCGGCAAGCCGTTTGACTACGAAGGCAAGAAAGCCTCTGACAACCGCGGAGCATTCGGAAAAGCCTTGGCCGACGTTGGAAAATTAAATTACAAAGTCGAAGGCCGCACGCCGATTTTAGTTTTCGATTGCGATTTATCGCCGTCCGTGATGACAGGCAAGTTCCGTGACGCGTGCCCGGAGAATTTCATTCAATGCGGGATTCAGGAACATTCCGTAGCAACTGCTTCGGGTACTGCGAGTATTGCGGGAGTCGTTTCGTTGTGGGCAGAGTTCGGAGTCTTCGGAATTGATGAAGTTTACAACCAGCAGAGACTCAACGACATCAACCACGCCGGCAATAAGACAGTATTAACTCACGTAGGACTTGACGTCGGCGAAGACGGCAAAACTCATCAGTGCATCGACTACGTTGGCTTAATGCGAAACATGTTCGGCTGGAAGCTCGTTGTGCCTGTCGATCCGAATCAGACTGACAGAGCAACGCGTTGGATGTTAAAGACTCCCGGCGATATTTGCATGGCTGTAGGACGAAGCAAAATTGACGCTCTCGAATATTACGCCGGCGATTATAAATTTGAATACGGCAAGACTGACAAATTACGCGAGGGCGGGAGCCCCGCTGGCAGCACTGACGGCGCGATCTTTGCACTTGGCTACACCGCGCAGATAGCTCTCAATGCCGCAGAAATTCTCGAACGCGAAAATAACTTGAAAGTTTCTGTCTACGCTGTGTCATGTCCTCTTGCGCCGGACATGAACGCAATTAAAGAAGCCGTGAAGTCAAACTTCATTCTTACTCTCGAAGACCACAACACTAACACGGGCATGGCTTCAGTGATGATATTAGAGGCGGCTCGGGCGGGAATTGCGCTTCCAAAATTAAAAACTCTCGGCGTAACTCATTACGGAGCCTCAGGAACGTCGGATCAAGTCCGCAAAGAAATGGGAATTTCGGCTGAACAAGTCGCACAGGAATTTTTGAAAGGCAAGGAGTAAATAATGGACGCGAAAAATTTAATTCTTCGCGGCAACACCGCATTAGGAATCGAATTCGGCTCAACACGAATAAAAGGTGTGTTAGTTGACTATGACGGCAACGTTTTGGCTTCCGGGATTCACGACTGGGAAAATAAACTCGTTGACGGCGTGTGGACATATTCACTCGAAGACGTAGCGGCCGGGCTTAAAGATTGTTATTCAAGCCTTCGCAAAGACGTTGAAAAAAAATTCGGCGTAACTCCTACAACTTTCGGTGCAATCGGAATAAGCGCGATGA
>CAJORD010000341.1 GCA_905236605.1 uncultured Synergistales bacterium
AAGCTCTTCGCCTTTCAAGTTCGCTGCAAGTCCGACGGCCAATTTTATTCGCGCTTGATACGGCGATAACATTCCAGCGCTAATTATTCCCATTTCGAGCAACTGCGCCGCGCTTCCTTCGTAATTTTCTGTCGCTTGAACGATTCCATCAGGATAACGCGAAGCTAAAACGATCGGGACTTCCGCGCGAATAAGTTTTCTTAACAATGGTACCCACGAAGAGGGCACATCGCCATCGCCAAGCCCGGAAACGACGAGGCCGTCAAGTTCTTCAAATTTTTTGTCAAGCAACGCACGAAGCATTAAATCATTATCACCAAGCGAAGCCGTTAAAACAGGAATGTTTCGTGCCAAAGGCTGAACAACTTTTTGAATATAACGATGACGCGGGAATCGCAACGAAATATAATTTCCCGATGGCTGCGAGAAAACTCCAAGCGGCGACTCCGGGAACGCAAGCAAGCCCGCGCGATTGAAATTTGAAATTCTTAAAACGTCCGCGGGAGCGTAAATCGCATCTTGAACACAAATTAAAACACCTTTGCCGATACATGCGCCCGATAACGCCGCGCGAACAGATTGCGATAATCTCAAACGTGATTCGCTGTTCGGTGAGTCAGCATTAAAAATCGACCCCGTGAATATTAAAGGCGGATTCAAATCCCAAACTAAGTCAGCAAGATATGAAAGCTCCGATAACGCTTGAAGCCCGCATGTAACAACAACACCCCTTGCGCCTTCGTCATGAATGAAAGCCGTAACCATGTTAATTAATTCGCCGCACATTCGCAACGTGTAATTTGAAACTGGCTGAAAGCTCCACTTTTGAAAAACTACATGCTCACGAACGTCTTCAGGCAGGAGCGCATATAATTCTTCATCAGTAAGTTCTCTGTCGTCCTGATGTTGAACTATTCGCCCTCCCGCCAACAACACTACTACTTTATCTCTGTTTTCCATTTAGAAAATTTTTTAAGCTCCTTTAATATCCTAAGTTTTCGCCGACGACTATAACGTGATACTTTCGACCTTTGACGGCCTGATTAAGAATTAAAATTGCGCGGCACATGCTTTCATCGTTGAGACAGTTGACGCAGTGCCCGGCCTTTACGCAAGCTGTTTCGACGTGCTGGCGGATTGCGTTCGGGATTGTTGCAGCTTGAGCGCGTTTGATTCCGTCTTCGAGATTGAAAGCAAGTTTATTAATCCCGATTACGAATAACACGAGGCCATTTCCCCACGCCATGCCCGCAACTCGATTTCCAGTGCCGTCGATGTTAATAATTTGTCCGTCGCGAGTGAGAGCGTTCGCGCTTGTCAAAAACACGTCGGCGTTATTCTCTTTGAAGCGTGCGGCGCGAGTTTCAGCAGAAGTCATATCGCCGCCCCAATGCTGAAAGACGACGTTTCCTCGTTCTTTTAGAGCGTCTAAGGCTCCGATGTCGCGTACTGTGATTGTGCCTGGGATTCCTACTGAAGCATCAGCCGGAATAATTTCCAAAATTCTTTTCAAGGCGTCCGCACCAGTCGGGACGTATTCAGCCTCGAAGCCCCTGCGCTTGAGAGCCT
This sequence comes from uncultured Synergistales bacterium, assembly GCA_905236605.1. Taxonomy (GTDB): domain Bacteria; phylum Synergistota; class Synergistia; order Synergistales; family Aminobacteriaceae; genus JAFUXM01. The sequence goes on from CAJORD010000341.1 coordinate 1,570, forward strand.
TAACAACGTCGTTGCCGATGATTTCATTTGCCTGCACTACGTTTTCATGAATAATCATAATTTTTACTTCCCCTCAATATTTAATTTTTTTAATTCTTGCAACATAATTTCGATTGTTGGGTTACGTTTGAATTTTCTCAAAGCCTCGTCAAGAATCCTTTTTGCATCAAAGTACATGCCCTTGGCCCGATAAGCTGCCGCAAGGCCGATATAAGCGCGAACGTCGCTGCCGTTGAGTTCCATTGCGCGCGCAAAGTAAATCACAGCCGGGTTAAACATTTTGAGATTATACGCATCATTACCTTCGCGAAGAAAATCTTCAAAATTAATCGGCAAATTTAACTTCTGGACAATTTGTACAGAAGTTGCGCTTTCGTCCTTCGATTTAATTTTTTCTTCCGGCTGCTCTGGTTCCGGCTCCGGCGTTGTGCCCTCGCCTTTCAGACGATTTAATTCGCGCTGCGCTATTCGTTTGTTGTCTTTCTCGTTTGCAGGCAACGAATTTATATAAGCCTCCCAAGCTATGACGGCCGTTTGAACATGGTCAGCACTCTCGGCAGATTTCGCTAGCCCCGTCAAGAATGTCAAGACATTCGGATAACGTTTATAACCACGCTGAAATAATTTCATTGCACCTTCATAATCGCCATTTTGAGATTTAGCTTCAGCACGTTGATAAATTTTTGTCGGCGTCCACTGCTGCGCGAACCACAACGCAAAAAAAACAAATCCCATGACTATTAGCAACGTCGAACAGATTATTACAGATTTAGACCTATAAGGGTGATGATCTTTCAGTTCTTCTTGTTGCTCACGAAGCTGCTCGGCCTTCTGCTTACGGCCTCTCAAGGTCTCGTGAAGACGTTCCGTGAAATTTTTACCGTGCTCCGACTTATCTGTCTTAGGGACATACGCAGCACCCTGAAGGCTCATGCCTTGTTCGTAATCTAGCTCTTCTTCGTCCTCTTGCTCATTGAGATTTTCTAAATCAGAAGCGCTGATGCCGATTCGTGTCCAGAGTTCCGGCGGCGGCTCATCAAGGTTCAAATGAAAACCTGTGTCCGCTCCCTGCCAAGCCTCTTGAAAGTCTAAATCGTCATTTTCAACTTCGACTTCTTCAATTTGTTCTTCTTGTGGCTCCTCTTGTTCTTCGATTGTCGCGACGTCTTCGAGATTTACATTTTCGAGTTCAGATTGAGGCTCTTGTATTTCTTGGGACGGCTCTGGAGTTTCGAGAGATTCTTGAAGCTGCGTTACGTCTTGTTGTAAATCTAAAATTTCTGAAGAGAGATTTTCGACTTCGATCTGATTTTCTTGATCGCTATCATCGGGAATGAAATTTGGTTCGTTGGCTGGCTCCGGCTTATCAGGATTTACGGGGGCAAGAAGCAATCCTGTCCCTAAAATTTTTTTGTCAGTGCTCTCAGCCTTAAGCCAGTCCATAAAATCCTGATTCAAAATTCAAAACTCACCTCTTAAAATCTCAAAATGATTATAACAGTCTGGATTTAGGAATTAAAAATCAAAATTACTAATCTGCTATTATTATGTTCAAAAAATTTTTGAAGGCACGTGAATAAAAATGTCCAACAAGATTATAAAAACCGAACGTTTCGGCGAGGTGTCGTACACACAGGAGGAAGTTTTATTTTTCCCGCGCGGCATTCCCGCCTTTGAAGATAAACACGAATGGATTTTAGCAGGGAGTGATGACAGCGCTATACGTTGGCTCCAAAGCATCGACGATGGCGCGCTGGCTTTGCCTGTAACGTCCCCTGACGCCATACAATCTGATTATAATGCACGAATCCCGGAAGACGAATTAAATCTCGTCAACGAATCCGAAGGCGGCACTTTCAATCCCGCGGAACTCGCTTTGCTGATCGTCGTTTCGATTCCTGATAACGCGCCGTGGAACATGACCGCTAATCTTCGCGCACCGATTTTGATTAACATCAAGACCCGCAAGGCCGTGCAAGTCATCGCGCTTAATGAAGAGTACCCCGTTAGACACACAGTCTTTTCTGAAGAAGTTCGCGAAAAATTGAAGGCTTCCGCAATGACGAACGGAGGCGAAAATTAATGCTCGTACTCAGTAGACGCGTAAATGAAAGTATTCAAATAGGAACAGACATTGAAGTTATGATTATCGACGTCAGAGGCGACATCGTGAGAATAGGAATTAACGCGCCACAATCCACGCAGATTTGGCGAAAAGAACTTTGGGACATTATCGTTCAGGAGAACAGAGCCGCAGCCGGTGGAGCAAAAATTTCAGGCATCAAAGACGCGCCGCAGCTTCCGCTCTCGACGTTCTCGAAGCTATCAAAAATTCCAACTGTACACATTAACAACGAGGAGCAAAAAAATTAATGAAGGTTGCAATAGTTCTTGGAAGCGACAGCGATATAAAAATCGCAGAGAAGTCAATCGAAGTTCTAAATCAGCTCGGCCTTGAGTTCGACATAAATATAATCTCGGCTCATCGAACCCCAGAACGCGCTCGTGAGTTCGCAATTACAGCGCGCGAAAAAAATTTTGGTGTCATCATAGCGATCGCGGGGAAGTCAGCAGCACTCGCGGGAGTCTTGGCGGCTCATACTCGTGTTCCCGTTATTGGCGTGCCTGTGAAGTCCGACGACCTAGGCGGAATGGACGCGCTTTTATCCACAGCGCAGATGCCCCCGGGCGTTCCTGTTGCGTGCGTGGCGATTGACGGCGGAGCCAACGCGACTTGGCTTGCGGCTCGAATTTTGGCATTAAGTGATGAAAAGCTCGCCCAAAAATTAGAATCAGAAGCGGCGAACATGGCTTTGAAAGTTGAGAACAAAAATAATGAAATCAAACAACGATACAACAAGTAAGCGTTACAGAGATTCGGGCGTCGATGTTCAAGCAGGCTATGACGCTGTGAAATTAATGAAATCTCACGTGGCACGAACAAAAATCCCCGGTGTGTTTTCAGATTTGGGCGGCTTCGGAGGAATGTTCGAGCTAGATTCAAATTTGAAAAATCCGATTTTAGTCAGCGGCACCGACGGAGTCGGAACAAAATTAAAAATTGCGTTTGAACTTGATAAACATGATTCAGTCGGTATAGATTGCGTGGCCATGTGCGCGAATGATGTTTTATGCAGCGGAGCGAGACCGCTGTTTTTTCTTGATTATGTAGCCGTCGGGAAAAACATTCCTGAAAAAGTCGCGGCTATCGTGTCGGGCGTTGCTGAAGGCTGCGTTCAAGCCGGCTGTGCTTTAATCGGCGGCGAGACTGCGGAGATGCCGGGCTTCTATCCTGTGAATGAATATGATATAGCGGGCTTTTGTGTCGGCGTCGTTGAACGTGAAAAAATTTTGAATCCCGAGAACGTCAAGCCGGTAGATTTAATAATCGCGTTACCGTCGTCTGGAGTTCATTCAAACGGATTTTCACTCGTGAGAAAAATTTTTGAAAATAAAAATCTTAATGAATATGTCAACGAGCTTGGAAAAACTCTTGGCGAAGAATTATTGACACCGACAAAAATTTACGTTCGTGAAGTCCTGCCCGTGATTTCAAAAGTTAAATCCATTGCTCACATCACCGGCGGCGGATTTTATGAAAATATTCCGCGAGCCTTGCCCAAAAATCTCACAGCGAAAATCAATCTTGCTTCATTGAAAACACCTCCGATTTTTGATTTATTAATGACAGCAGGAAAAATTGAACGTGATGAAATGTTCCATGTGTTTAATATGGGCGTCGGCATGGTCTTAATCGTAAGTCCTGATGACGCGGGCGAAATTTTGAACGCAATAAAAGATTCTTATTTAATCGGCGAAATTATTGAAGAAGAAGGAGGAGTAAAACTTTGTTAAAAATTTCTGTTCTCGTTTCCGGTGGCGGCACAAACTTGCAAGCCCTAATCGACGCTCAAAATAACGGAATTTTGAAATCTGGGCGAGTTGTTCAAGTTATATCGAGCCGAAGCGACGCTTACGCAATCGAACGCGCAAAGAAATTCGGGATCTCTGTTGACGTCGTGGACTTTAAAACTTCAGGCGACAACTTTGAAAATAAAATTTTGAGCGCTCTTGAGAAATTCAAGCCCGAAGTTATAGTTTTGGCTGGCTTCATGCACATCTTGAGCAAAAATTTTATCGAGAAATCGCAAGCAAAAATTATAAACATTCACCCGTCTTTAATACCTGCGTTTTGCGGACGCGGTTTTTACGGTTTAAAAGTCCATGAAGCAGTTTTGAAGAGCGGAAATAAAATCACGGGCGCGACTGTTCATCTTGTGAACGAAATCCCCGACGGCGGAGAAATCCTAGCGCAGAAGCCCGTAGCAATTCGTCCTGACGACACCCCCGAAAAATTACAGCGTCGCGTCATGGAAGAGGCCGAATGGATAATCCTTCCGCGAGCCGTCGAAGAAGTCTGCTCAAAAATTTCAAAGATTATTCCGTACTCAATCAAATATCCCGGCCGAGGCATTATCACGGGCATGACTGAATCAGGCCGCCCGGCGCTTGCTTATTTCATAATGGGGCGAAGCGCTTCAAGCAAAGCTCGAATTTTTGAACGTGCCGGGGACGAATTAATAATCAAGCTCACGAAGCAAGATAAAAATTTTGATCCGTCTTTGATTTTATACGCGCCGTTGAGAATTTTTGAAGATAAAATCATAGTCACAAATGGCGATCAAACAGACACGATTTACGATTTTTTGAAAGCCGGCAAAACTTTCGAGGACGCTTTACGAACTCGCGATTATGAACCTGACGCCCCGCATTACACGCCGCGAATTAGCGCGATAATGAACAAATCCGGCTTCAAGCAAAGCATTTTGAAACGCGCAGGAAAATTTTTCTTTGAATATAATTTTGAGCCCGGCTTCGGAAGATTAATTCATACTTACGACCACGATGTAAGAAAAGATGAAATCTTGCCGTCATTCATGGGCGAGCCTCGCAAAGTCAAAATTTCTGATGACATTGAAAAATTCGCGTCGTCATTGTGGGACGAGATTGGTGAAGATTACAGAGTCGCAATGTACGTGAGATTTTATGATTCAAATTTTGCGACTTACGAAGACAGAATTTTTAACACGAACACACTTTAAGGAGCTGAAATCACAATGAAAGAATGCAAATTGAAATACGGTTGCAATCCTGACCAAACGACAGCGCGGATTTTTATGCGCAACGGCGGCGAACTTCCTCTTGAAATTTTGAACGGAAGACCCGGTTACATAAATTTTCTTGACGCTCTGAACTCGTGGCAGCTTGTCCGGGAATTAAAAAAGAATTTAAATCTGCCTGCTGCGGCATCGTTTAAGCATGTTAGCCCGGCGGGTGCTGCTCTTGGCCTTCCGTTGAGTGACACGGAACATAAATTATTTTTCGTTGATGAAAAACTCGATATTAATTCGTCGGCTTTAGCTTGCGCATATGCAAGAGCACGCGGCACGGATCGGCTTTCGTCGTTTGGCGACTGGATAGCGCTTAGCGACACTTGCGACGCTATAACGGCCGAATATATCCGTCACGAAGTTTCAGACGGAATAATCGCGCCCGACTACACGCCTGAAGCGTTAGAGATTTTGAAGGCCAAGCGCAAAGGAAATTATTCGATCGTGAAAATCGACCCCGATTACGAACCTGAAGCACTCGAAACGCGCGATGTTTTTGGAATTTGCTTTGAACAATCTCGAAGCACGGCCCCAGTTATAGAAACAGAAAAATTTGATTCGGCGGTTACGACGCTGAAAAACTTTCCTGACTTCGCAAAACGTGATTTAATTCTCGCTCTAATCACGCTGAAGTACACGCAATCAAATTCCGTTTGCTGCGTTCGTAAAGGTCAGACGTTAGGCGTTGGAGCTGGTCAACAGTCCCGGCTTCATTGTGTGAAACTTGCTTGCGACAAGGCCGACTTACGAATTTTGCGTGAGCACCCGAAAATTTTGAATCTCGAATTTGCTTCTTCGCTAGGACGTCCTGAACGCGACAACGCAATCAACGTTTGCTTGACTGAAAGCGGAATTTTAACGGACGAAGAGCGCCGCGAATTTATTGACAGCTATAAAGGCGTATCGCTCGGCAGTGATGCCTTCTTCCCGTTCCCTGATAATATCGAACGCGCTGCCAAGAGCAGTGTGAAATATATCGCGCAGCCCGGCGGCTCAATTCGTGATGACTTAGTGATAAAGGCCTGCGACGATAAAGGCATCACTATGGTAATGACGGGACACAGATTGTTTCATCATTAAAAAATTTTTTGCAGGAAGGATTTTATGAATACTGTAATTTATCGACGCAAACAAGAAGCAAAAATGCCATCAAATTTTTCATCAAGAATTGATCAGTTTTATTCTCGAAGCAATATTGAATATTTGAAAAAAGTTACTTCTGAAATTGATTCTGGCATTGCAAAACTCGAAGAACATGAACTTTTTGAAATAGCGTCATGTCAGGGACATTATAGCGATAATTAAAAAAGGAGAAATCCAATGAATGTAATCTTAATCGGTGGCGGCGGTCGTGAACATGCCATCGCCAAATATATTTCAAAAAATCCTAAAGTAGAAAATCTTTACGCCCTCCCCGGCAACGGCGGAATTTCAAAATTTGCAGAGTGCGTAAAAATTTCAGCAGAAGACATTGACGGCATCGTGAAATTTGCTAAAGATAACGCTATCGACTTCGCTATCGTCGCTCCTGATGACCCTTTAGCACTCGGCGCTGTCGATAGGCTCGAAGAAATCGGCGTGAAGTGTTTCGGCCCGTCTCAAAAAGCCGCGGAAATCGAAAGCAGCAAAATTTTTGCAAAAGAATTAATGACAAAATACAACATTCCAACCGCGAAATATAAAATTTTTTCAAAAATCGACGAAGCGTTATCGTATATTGCCGTTTCTGATTGCCCGATCGTTATCAAAGCTGACGGTTTGGCCAAGGGCAAAGGCGTAACTGTCGCAGAAAATTTTAAGCAGGCTCGCGAAGCCGTCATGTCGTGCATGAAAGATAAAACTTTCGGTAAAAGTGGCGAACGCATTTTAATAGAAGAATGTTTAAGCGGCCCGGAAGTTACTGTTTTAGCGTTCACGGACGGAAAAACTTTAATCCCGATGGTGTCATCAATGGACCACAAACGCGCCTACGACGGCAACAAAGGCCCCAACACCGGTGGAATGGGAGTAGCAGCTCCGAATTTTTATTACACTGACGCAATCGCCGACGAGTGCATGAAAAAAATTTTTCTCCCGACCGTCAACGCTCTAAACTCCGAAGGCCGAACTTTCAAAGGCTGTTTATATTTTGGCTTAATGCTCACGAAAGACGGCCCAAAAGTTATTGAATATAATTGCCGTTTTGGCGACCCCGAAGCCGAAGCCGTGCTGCCGTTGCTTGAAAGCGATTTATTTGAAATTATGTTGGCCGTTCGAGAAGAAAGATTAGCCGACCTCGAAATTAAATTTAAAAATGCTGCGTCGTGCTGCGTAGTCGTTGCGTCAAGCGGCTATCCTGCGTCATACTTAACGGGATACGAAATTAATTTTGGCGACGCTGAAAAGATTCCCGGCGTCGAAGTCTTTCATGCAGGCACGAAACGAGAAGGAGAAAAATTTTTCACGTCCGGCGGTCGCGTTTTAGCTGTGACGGCCGTGGCAGAAGATTTTGCGCAAGCTCGTGAGAAAGCCTACGAAGCCGTGAAGCTTATAAACTTCGAGGGCGCGCGCTATAGAACAGACATAGGCGGCTAAAGTATAATTATTTTCAAGAGGTGATTTTGTGAAAACTGACATTATAAAAATTTCTAACAATGGCGATGGCATGAACGAAGCTATTGAGATGGCCGAGAACATTACAAAATATTGCGGCAAAAATGTTTTTCAAAAAGACGTCACGCAGTTGCGACTTTTAACCGAAGAAATGTTCAACATGATTCGCAACATTGCCGGCGACTTCACTGCCGATTTCTGGATCGAGGAAAAAGACCACGTCTTTAGCCTTCATCTTAAATCCGAGATTGCTGACCTTGATTATTTCAGACGCAAACAGCTGCTTTCGTTCGCAACGACAGGCAATATCGCGCACCGAGGATTTTTAGAAAAAATTCACGACGTCATCGAAGCAGCTATCCAACACCTTAAAAGAAGTTATATCGACGCCACAATTCATAACTATGAAGAACGAACTTCAAATTCGCATATCGACGTCGCGCCTGAAATTTTATATCCCGAAGCTGTGAATTTAACTCAAACGGGAATGTCAGAAATGATTTACGCGTGGTCAATGCAGAAATATATAAGCTCTCAAGAAGATAAATTCGAGCAGGAAGTTAATGACGGCCTCGAAAAATCGATAATTGCAAAACTTGCGGACGATGTAAAAATAGGAGTTCGCAAAGACGGTTTTGAAATTATAATTGAAAAAGAAGTTTTCTCATTTTAATTTTTATTTTTAATTTTAGGAGTACAAAATGCAAATTTCAAAAAAATCAAGCGGCAATGAACTAACAATCGCGCTTGACGGCACAATAATATAAATTTCAACTTGCCGCTACTCATAAAGAAATTGAATGTAATGACACGATTGAAAAATCTATCATTGCAAATATTGTCGACGATGTTCGATTCGGTGTTCGCAAAGATGGATTTGAAATTGTAATTCAGAAACAATTTTTCTAAGCTATAATTCATCAGGGAGGTGAAAATTTGATAACGGAACGTATAAAACTTTCCAATAGTGGCGCAGGCATGAACGAAGTTTTGGCTCTTTCTGACGGCGTGGCTGCATCACTTGGACTTTCAAAGAAAAAATCTTTTCATCTAAGACTCCTTGCTGA
>CAJORD010000342.1 GCA_905236605.1 uncultured Synergistales bacterium
CTGAGTTTAGACCGTATGGTGGAAAGGCAGTCCGGCTTATTAAAACAGCTGGAAGCACGCGACTTTAGTCGTGTGAGGCTTCACGACACCCGACGGGGAAAAATATTTCAATCATTTTTTTGTGAACGAAGACACCGGTTACGCGACTATAAAATTAGATTCGTGGGAAAAAGCCGTCATCGAAGAAGAATCTCGGCGCGATGATTTTGTGTGTTGGCTCAGAAATCCTCCGCGAGAAAAATGGGCATTATGTTTGCAGCGTTCTGAAAATGACACGATAAAAGGTTTTTATCCTGATTTTTTAATCGTCCGTGACGTTCCTGAAACGGGATATGTAATTGACATTTTGGAACCGCATAGAGGCGACTTAACGGACAATCTTTCAAAGGCGAAGGCATTCATGAGATATATGGAACGACAGCCGAGCGCGCAAATTGGAAGAATTCAGTTAATCCGCGCAGGAAAAGATTCGCTCACAGGGCACAAAAAAATGAAACGTTTAGATTTTTCTAGGAGTTACGTGAGAGATGAAGTAAAAAAAATTTTTTCAACAACGGAACTCGATAATTTATTTTTGAATGACAATTTAATAATTTAACTTCTGGACACGATGCCCAGAAGTCGATTTTTGATTCAAAATTTATTTTTTGAAGAAGCTGCTGCCTTTTGCGTACATTTCTCTTAATTTTGGCTTTTCGATTTTGCCTGTTGGATTTCGTGGGACGTCAGCAAAAATAATTTTCTTCGGTCGCTTGTAGCGCGGCAACGCAAGACAGAATCTGTCAATCTCTTCGGCGGTGCATTCCATTCCCTTTTTAACTTGAATAATCGCCGCGGGAATTTCGCCAAGTCGTGGGTCAGGCAAGCCTATAACTGCGACGTCATGAATTTTCGGGTGAGCCGCCAAGAAATTTTCAATCTGGACAGGATAAATATTTTCGCCACCCATAATAACGACGTCTTTCTTTCTGTCAACGAGATACACAAAGCCGTCCTCGTCCTGCATCGCCATATCGCCCGTGAAGAGCCAGCCGTCTTTAATCGTTTCGGCCGTGGCTTCGGGATTGTGATAGTAGCAAAGCATTACGCCCGGCCCTTTAACGCATAATTCGCCCGTGTCGCCTTGCTTGACTTCTTCGCCTTTGTCGTCAACGATTTTTAATTGCCAACCGTGTCCGGGGATTCCAATCGCGCCGACTTTTTTGATGTTGTCTAATCCCAAGTGAACGCACCCCGGGCCAGTCGATTCAGAAAGTCCGTAGTTTGTGTCGTACTTGTGATTAGGGAAGTAATCGAGCCAATGTTTTATTAATGACGGTGGAACAGGCTGCGCGCCAATGTGCATAAGTCGCCACTGTGAAAGATGACGGCCCGCGAGTTTTAATTCGCCGCGATCGAGAGCCGTGAGAATATCCTGACACCACGGAACTAAAAGCCAAACTATAGTACAATGTTCCCACGAAACGACATCAAGGATCGCTTTCGGCGAAGTCCCTTTGAGAATCACTGCGCGGCTTCCGGTGTACAGCGACCCGAACCAGTGCATTTTTGCGCCCGTGTGATATAACGGCGGAATGCAAAGGAAAACATCATCGTGCGTTGTCTGATGGTGAATAGCCTCCATTCGAGCTGACTGCATTAAAGCTACATGATTATGCAAAATCGCCTTGGGGAATCCCGTTGTGCCTGATGAAAAATAAATTGCGGCTTCGTCGTTTTGGTCAACGAAAATTTTCGGCGACACTGACGAACAATTATTCACAGCATCGTTATAACTTTCTGCGAACGTCGGACAATTAGTCCCAACGAAGAACAATAAACATTTTTCACCAAGAGCAAGCACAGTGTTTTCGACACGGCCGGTAAATTCAGGCCCGAAGAATAAAATATCGACATCGGCAAGCTGAACGCAATATTCAATTTCTTCTGATGAATATCTGAAATTAAGAGGTACTGCGATAGCTCCGGTTTTAAGAAGCCCGAAATAAATCGGCAGCCATTCCAGACAGTTCATTAACAAGATCGCGACTTTCTGACCTTTCTTGACTCCTCGTGAAAGCAACAGATTAGCAACTCTGTTAGCTTTCTCGTCAAACACCGACCACGTGATCTCGCGTCGATAAGGCTTTAACGATGTCGGCTGAATTAAATCATATTCTTTCCATGTTAAGCGTAGCGGCTCTTGAACTTCTGGATTAATCTCAACGAGAGCGACTTCATCGCCGTAGAGTTTTGAATTTTTCTCAAGTAAATCTGTAATTGGCATTGAGTAAATCTAAATCCTTTCTAAAATTAAAGTCCTGCTGATTATAAATTCAACAGGACTTTGCGAAAATAACTCAAATTTTTTTTTATGTCAAGAAATTAATATATTGGCGTTGTTAGAATTTTAATATAAAAATCCCAGAACGCAGAAGTGTCTATTGCCATTACAATATCAGCTTTCATAACACCTTCAGGGAAACCTCTTCCAGTTTTCATGTCGTTGTTCATGTTCTGTTTCCATGTTACGACACGCCCCGAATTTATGCCGGGAGTGTTGTCCACGGTGATGTAACGTTCCTGAAGATCTGTGATTAATTCTGGCTTCAAGAATATTATAGGCACTACTACGTCCCATACGTAATCAGCATCTGAGTTAGTAAAACTTTTTTGGTTTGACTCTATTAATTTTGTTATGGCGTTGGTATCATTTTCAGCGATACGATCATAAAATGCTCTAGTTAGATGAATACTTCGCGCAAGGTCATCGGGAACTACGATCTGTTTCTTCCAGCCTGCTGAAAGACATAATTTTATTGCGTCAGGATCATAAAACCAGTTCATTTCGGCAGCGGGCGTAGCATTACCCGGAACATCAATATCACCGCCCATATAAATTATTCCCGCGGCATCTCTAGCAAGTTCGGGATATTTCTTCAGAGCATATGCAATATTTGTAGCTGGGCCGATGGCCATTATAGTTACTTCGCCTGGATTAGATTTCACACTTTCAATTATAAAATCCCATGCAGGAAGTTCTTTAGCTCTGGTTGTTGGATAGCCTAAAAGAGGTTCTCTGTTCAAATTAAGATAATGCTTTGGCCGCTTCGATAGATCGGCAAACTCATTAACAGAAAAATCCCAATATGCTCCGCAGAAGTTCGGCATTCCGTATAGTTTTGCTTCCTCAATCATGTTTCTGAATCCTGCAAGAGGTTCATCAGTTCCTTGATACACAGGAATATCAGAGCGTCCTATTAGTTCGAGTTGGCGTAAAGCAGCAGTCGTAGCTTCGGCTAGAAAGACATTTCCTCCCGTTGTCGTAATACCGAGAAAATCAAGCATTCCTAACTTGTCTGCCTGTGCCAGAACGAATATAGCAAAAGCATCATCGTTAAGATACGCTGTGTCTGTATCCAGTATGACTTTGCGAAGTGTCTGCGTTTTTTTATTATCAAGCCATTCTTCAAAAGTCAAACCCGACTCCGTAATTTTTTTTGCCAGTTCTACATTATCAATGTAACGAATATGCCAAGGTTCATAGGAATAGCCTGTAATATTGTCTTTCCCTTCCAGATACCTGAGAATAAAACCGTACTTGGCGAGTTTTGCATGTATTTTTTCCCAAATTTCCGGATACTTCACCATGTCTTCGTTATAATAAATATCTTTCCCGTCTAATCGGAAGTAAAGATCGAGTGCGAGGCCTGTATGATGTTCTGAATACCCCGGTGTCGCAACTGTTTTAGCGGTATATTCCGGGCCGTATTTTTTTGTGAAGCGCTCCACAATGTCCATTTGTTCAGCAACGCTCCTGCGAGCCGAATCAAGTTCGATTTCGATATTATCATTTTTGAGCAAATCTTCCTTGAGAAGCAGATAGGCATCATAGGCTTTCTTTTCTACTTCAACGTCATCTCCAACTGAGTTTGTAATATGTACTGTTTTCAACATTTCTTCCCAGCCGTCAGGAAGTGAATGCGTTTTATTGACAAGCACCATGTAATTAATTCCAGTTCCTGCAAGGTCATCACCGAAAGCAGCACACGACATTAGCACAACAAGCATCATAGCAAATAAAAATTTTTTCATGAAAATTTCTCCTTTAATTTTTCAACATAAAAAATCGGGGTAGCAAACACCGCCCCTTAATCTTTAAGTCTACGCCGAAAGCGACAACAAATTTCTATAAATCGGATATGGCCAAATATCCGCGGCTATGGTCAGCTCTGCGGCGTCGCACTTCGCTCTTATTGAGTCCATTAACGGAATAATCTCGCCGATTAATAAATCCGAACGTTTGCGAGCGTTCATGTGAGCAAGTCGTCCTTTGAGTTCGTAGAGATTCGCCGCGTCTTTAATCAAAGCGTTCTTAGCTCTTCCGATCCCGTTTATGTAATCGCGCCACGGTGTGCAATCTCCGAAGTCAATTCCGTCGAAATTGCTCAATGAATTTTTCTCAAGAATTAATTGCTTTGACAACGCGGGCAAGACACCTTCCCACAACATGTCATATAAAACGGCCGCTTCAACTTCAAGACCTGTCGCAAAACTTTCCATTCTGACCTCGTGAAGATTTTCGAGTTCGTTGGCGCGATACACACCCAAGCTCGCGAGCATTTCTTTATTTTCTGGCTTGAGTAATAAATCAATTCTGTCAGGCATCGTTTCGGCTTCGATTAAACCGCGTCGCTTTGCTTCTTCGTGCCATTCGTTCGTATAAGCGTCGCCCTCAAACAAAATGCTGCTGCCACGTCTGAAAGCTTCGCGCGCTGCTTCGAGTGCTGCGTCGATAGGCTCTTTGCCGTCCGTGATTTTTTCTTCGACTAATTTTGTAACTTCGTCAATGCCCCACGCCCACAAAGCTGCGAACATCGTAACGGGCAACGCGATTGACTGCGACGAACCGGGCGCACGAAACTCAAATTTATCTCCGGTGAACGCGACGGGTGAAGTTCTGTTTCTGTCCGAGTCGAACGGGATAATATCCGGCAATTTCGCCAGCCCTAAATCCATAATGCCGCGTTCTGGCAAAGAGACATCATAATCATCAAGTCGCTTAATCAAATCCGTGAGCGCCGAGCCAAGATAGACACTTATAATCGAAGGCGGAGCTTCATGACCGCCAAGCCTAAATAAATTTCCGGACGTGGCAATTACGGCTTGAAGGAGGCTGTGAAATTTTGAAACTCCAAGAACGGCCGCCGACAAGAACGTCAAGAAGATTACGTTGCGTCTATGACTGTTCGACGGCTTTAATAAATTTCTGCCTTCACTGTCAACAAGCGACATGTTCGTGTGTTTGCCCGAACCGTTCATGCCATAGAATGGCTTCTCGTGAAATAACAATCTTAATTCATGTTGACGCGCTAATTTGCGCATCGTCTCCATCAAAATTTGGTTTTGGTCGCAAGCTCTGTTAGCGTCAGAATATAAATGAGCGAATTCAAATTGACATCTAGCGACTTCGTTATGACGTGCCAAAACTGAAACGCCGAGCCGTGCTAAATCTCTTTCGACGTCTTCCATGTAACGCAAAACGCGCGGAGGAATTGCGCCGAAGTAATGATGATCTAATTTTTGGTCTTTAGCTGGCTGAGCGCCGATTAAAGTTCTTCCGCAAAATCTTATATCGGGCCTTAACTGCGCGCGCGGACGGTCGAGCAAAAAATATTCTTGTTCCGCACCGACGGTCATTTTTACGTTTTTAATCCCGCGTTGACCAAGAGTCTTTAATAATTTCAAAGCGCGACTTTCAACAGCATCGAGCGCACGAAGTAACGGAGTTTTCAAATCTAATGGCGTGCCGTCATAAGACAAGAACACTGACGGAATGCAAAGCGTGCCGCCCTTAGGACTTTTCACGATAAACGCGGGGCTGCTGATGTCCCACGCTGAATAGCCGCGTGCTTCAAAAGTTGAACGAGTTCCGGCCGAAGGGAAACTTGAAGCGTCGGGCTCGCCTTGTGCAAGATGATGACCCCTAAAAACTTCAATAGGGTTGCCTTTGGTGTCGGCCATTGTGAAGGCCTGATGCTTTTCGGCTGTTAATTCTGTCTGTGGCTGGAACCAGTGCGCCCAATGCGTAGCGCCTTTGGAGATTGCCCAGTCTTTCATGGCGCCGGCGACTATGTCAGCGGCTTCGGGGCTCAATCGTTGACGGCCTTCCATGGCGGCCATAACTTGTTCATAAATATCTGAATTTAATTTTTGTTTCATTATTCGAGCGTCAAATAACATCGAGCCAAAAATTTCATGTACGGTTTTGAATTCACGTTCCGGCATTATACAAACCTTCTTTCAAATTTAAGCAAAAAATTTCAAATAAAAACTGCTTAACTTAAAAATAAGTTTAGCCTAAATATAAAAATCTGTCAATCTTTGCATAAAATTATAAAAATTAT
This sequence comes from uncultured Synergistales bacterium, assembly GCA_905236605.1. Taxonomy (GTDB): domain Bacteria; phylum Synergistota; class Synergistia; order Synergistales; family Aminobacteriaceae; genus JAFUXM01. The sequence goes on from CAJORD010000342.1 coordinate 6,387, forward strand.
CCTTTAATTTGGGTATGCTATAATCGGATAAGAAAAAAGCCCCTCGGCTGGTACCGAAAGGCTTTGAAAATGAATGAATGAACTTAAAACTAGCTAAGATCGATCGCGGTTTCTTCTGTGGTTACGATCTTTGCACTCTTGATAGCGACGGGCGGATTTTCGAAAATGTCGCCGTTCGTCACTATACTTTGCATAAGCGTTTTGATGTTGCTTGCGCTTGCATTAGGATCGGCGTAGCTGTAGTTGATGCTCATGGAGTCGCCGTTCTCTTTTGCAAAAGTGAGCGATAATTTTGATACAGATGCCATCTTTTTCACCTCGCTTTCTAAAATTTTTACTGCCTGTCTTTTGACGGGAGCTAGATTAGTCGTCGTTTGTCAGTTTGCTAACTTCGACTTTGAGAACTTCATAAACGCTCTTTGATAAACAAGGTTCAAGCGCGTTGACGATGTTCATAGCTTTCTGATTGTCATAGCGATTGACATCTAGTGAGCCTAACGAGAGGCTGAGCGTCTTGACTTTACCGTCTTTAGTCCCGTTGTTCAGTTGCGCTGTTACGGAGACTTTGTTCAAATTGCTTATAACTGCCATGTTGAATCACTTCCTTTCTTTTATGATTTTAATTTTTTATCGGCTTCCGTTTCCGGCGGCCCTTGTTCTTTCGAACATGAGCATATAATATCACTTTTTTGATTTATGTCAAGTCTTTTTTGCGAGTTATTTTTTAGAAATTTTTACTTATAAAAAATCCTCGATAAAATAAGTATTCATCGAGGAAAATTATAAAAACTGTATAGATTTTTTCGAATTAGGAATAAAAATTTGATTTATTCAGCAGCTTTTTTGAGAGCTTCTACGCGAGCTTTCTGTACTGCAACTTGATTTTCAAGATTGGCAAGTTGGTCTTCTTCGGCTTTAAGCGAGAGAGTCAGACGTTCAGCGAGATTTTCAGAAACTGCTTTCATGGCTGCGAAGTCTTCTTTTAAGTCCGCAATATTTCCGAGTCCGCCCTGTTCGAGTTTTTCGATTCGCTGTTCAAGAACTGCCATAGCTGCTTTCACTTCGTCGAGTTTCGGCGCGAATTTGTTCTGCGCGACTGTCCACA
>CAJORD010000343.1 GCA_905236605.1 uncultured Synergistales bacterium
TAGCGCGGGTGATTTTAATGGGAGCAAATTTGAATGACGTTGAATATTTCGCTGATACAATCTCTAAACGCGTCGAACAGTTACTCAACGAAAGAGACAGTTTACGGCGTGAACTTTCCAGACGCTCTGACGGAAATCTTGAACACAACATCGCTTTCGTTCGAGCCTTTCAGGAAAACATAATCTCTAATGCCGCGGCCACCGAACGAATAGCACGGCTTGAACATATCTTGGCAATCAGGAATTAAAAATCATGAGAACTCCACGCGATGTTTATTTAACTATAGGCAAAGGCACTTATACTTTGAATTCTTCGATCGAGAACGAAGACTTTGACCGCATACGAAGTCTTATAGATGACGCGTGCGGCGAAATAATAAAAGGTGCTAAGCAAGAAGACGTTTTGATGTTGACGTGCGTCAGGCTCGCTTATGCTCTCGATACTGTCAACGGGAAATTAAAAAAAATTCTTGAGAAAATCGAAGAGAGTAATTAAGAGTTAAAAATTAAAATGGGACTTTTAGATTTTATTTTCGGTGCGTTAATCTTGGCGGGAATCTTTTTCGCTTTACGATACATTCGCAATAATCGACACTGCAATCACACCTGTAACGAATGCAAACACCCATGTCGAACACGAATTTAAGAAAAATTTTTAAGGAGGCTTATCTTTAATTATGAAAGTAATTTTGAAATCGGACGTTAATAAACTTGGAAAGGCTGGCGCTCTTATCGACGTCAGCGACGGTTACGCAAGAAATTTTTTGCTCCCGAAAAATCTCGCCATCGAAGCCACTCCCGCGAAGCTCAACGAATGGAAAAATGAGCAGGCGCGCCTCAAAGCCAAAGACGCTAAAGAACACGCTGAAGCTCTCGAACTTCAAAAACGACTTCAGGGGAAGGCCGTCAATGTTACAGGCAAGGCGGGCGACAATGGCAAACTATTCGGCAGCATAACCCCGGCTCAAATCGCTGAAGCTCTCGAAGCTCAACATGACGTCAAAAATTTTGACAAAAGAAATATCAAGCTCGATGACGTTGTGAAGCAGCCTGGAAATTTCAAATTTGCGGTTAAACTCTATCCCGGTGTTCAAGCAGATATGACGTTGGTCGTAACGGTCGCTTAATTATGAATCCTTCCTACGTAACTCTGCCCAATAATCCGGAAGCCGAGCGCGCAGTACTTGGAGAAGCGGTTTACTCTGATGATGCCCTCGGCACAATTATTGAACTTTTAACCCCTGACGATTTTTATAATCCGAATTATAAAATCGCATACGAAGTTTTAATTTCTATGTACACGGCGGGTAAGCCGATCGATTATCTTACGTTTTCGGAAGAACTCCAAGCGCGCGGCGAATTTGACAAACTTGGCGGGCAGACTTTCATAGCCGAACTTGTGAACAAAGTCATCTTGATGGGCAACTTTCAATATCACGCGAATATAGTTCGAGAATATTCCGTGCGACGAAAATTAATCGAAGCTGGCAACAAAATCATAGCTCTTGCCTATCAATACGAAAAAGACACGGCCGAAATAATTGGCGAAGTTGAAAAATTAATTTTTGACGCATCGCAAAATAAAAAGTCTTCGGACTTCGTGCACATTAAAGATATTATTGCGCCGGTCTTTGTTGAAGTCGAAGAGCGAAGTAAGCCGGACGCAGAACGAACTATAGGTTATCCATCGAGCTTCAGCGATCTTGACAGCTACACCGGAGGCTTTCAGCCAGGCAGCCTGAATATAATCGCGGCGCGTCCTTCTATGGGAAAAACTGCCTTCGCCATGAACATCGCACAATTCGGCGGCGGTGATAATAATATTCCCGTTCTTGTCTTCAGTTTAGAAATGCCGGCTGAGCAATTAGTTTTAAGAATGTTGGCCGCAGAGTCTGGCGTCAATCTTTCGCAACTAAACACAGGGGGATTTGATACCAAATCTTTCAATGAAGTCCGGGCGGCTTGTGCAGTTCTTGCAAAACGAGATATTTATATAAATGACGAATCGGGACTTTCGGCTATCGATTTCCGGACGCGTTGCCGACGTTTCAAAACTAAGCACCCTGAGCTCGGTTTAATAATTGTTGATTATCTTCAGCTTATGAGTAGCGGCACTGTGAATTTTAACAACGGACGCCAACAAGAAGTCGCAGAGATTTCTCGAATGTTGAAATCCGTAGCACGTGAATTAAAATGCCCGGTCGTGGCGTTGTCGCAGTTGTCCCGCGCGGCTGAACAGAGAGTTGAAAAAAAACCGCAGCTTTCTGACTTAAGGGACTCGGGCGCTATTGAACAAGATGCTGATGTCGTTTTGTTGATGTTTCGCGAAGATTATTATTCGGACAACGAACAAAATGAAGAACAGGATAGCAAGGCCGATATTCGTGTCGCAAAAAATAGAAATGGAGGCACTGGAACTTTTCATTTGACTTTCAAACGTGAAATAACGAGATTTTATAATTATGGAGAAGATATAATGTAGGAAGATAAAAAAATTTGGCTCCACAACCAGGACTCGAACCTGGAACCTAGTGATTAACAGTCACCCGCTCTGCCGATTGAGCTATTGTGGA
>CAJORD010000344.1 GCA_905236605.1 uncultured Synergistales bacterium
ATAAAGCCTAATCCCAATGTTATAAGAAAAGTCCTTCGATTTGAAAATTCAAAGTATCGACATACAAGAAACATAAAAGCGCAGCTCCACAAGATTAGCGTGTAAATGTTGTAATTCATGAAGCCAGGAATAAAACTTGTTATAAAGTTTGCATTTCGCTCCCACAAAATAAAAATTCCTTCAACTGCGAACATAAAATTATGAACAACAGGAAAATTTATTAAATCCAAGAACGCGAACGCCGACGCAATCACAAACGCAAATGTAAAATACAACGGTGCAAATATATTTAACACAAAGCCGACGTAAGGCATCGTCTTGAACGTCGTAATGACTTGCGGGAAAATCGCCATGTTAATCGCCGCTCCTATATACAGCCATGTGAATTTTCCCCACGGCATCATCGTTACAACTAGTGCTGAAATCACCGACAGCCGCCAGCCAATGTCCCAAAATAAAAACGGTCGGAACAATAATAAAATTACAGCCGCTGCGCTCACAGCGTTTACGCCGTTCGACTTTCGCCCGATTAATGGTGCTATCAAAGCAATTTGAAACATTAAGCCCGCTCTCATTGCGCTAGGTGCCGCGCCCGTCAACAAAATATAAACCCACATGAACAACGACAGAATTAAAAAATTTTTCCCAAATATAAATCCTGCGCACAAAACCGCAATTCCAACATGAAAACCCGAAACTGCAAGTAAGTGGCTCGTTCCCCAACGTCGATGCTGCTTCACTAAATCTTCATCGTGTTGACCGAGCCACGCCGCCTTGAGATATTTCGCCGTCAAGTTTTTCATGCGTATTGTTAAGTTATATGAAATTTTGTAACGCATTAGCGGAATGCTGAAATCCGTCGGCAGTTCTTTCATATCTCGGACCCTCACCCACGCTTCGGCACCGCGAGCCTTCCAAAAATTTCTTTCATCAAAATCTCCGCGCGTCGTTGCAGTTTTGAAATTTCTGATTGAGCCGTCAAATTTTATTTTCATGCCTTCGAGGACTTCTTGAAAATGAAATCTTCCGACAAGTCGCCCGTGATTTTCAGTGTCAAGAGTTGCAGCAAAAATTCTTCCCCACGGTCTGACGTTCGTAACTAGCGCGCTCTCGTTCGTGAAAGAAATTTCTTGAACATCAGGAGCAGACAGCGCCGCAAAAATCCGAATCGAACACGCAACGGCTAGGCCAAGAGCCACGAAAAAAATTTTCCATTGTCCCGGAATTTCAGTTTCAAACGTGCAGAACGATACTCCCGTGAAAATCACCGGAACTAAAATTGCGGCCCACACTCCGGCACGGTCATATAGAGCCAAGCTCGCAACGAGTGCCGCTAAAATCGCAAGCGCGGGAGTTCGTCGTAAAATTTCCATTTTCGGTTTTTAATTTTTAATTAACGAATTAAAATTTGCGAACGCATTTTTTCAAGTTTAGCTTTGCCGATGCCTTTGACATTTAATAAATCGTCAGGTTTTGAAAATTTTCCGTGCGACTTTCGATATTCAACAATTTTTTTTGCGATTGCCGGGCCGACTCCTTTAAGTTTTGTAAGTTCGTCGGCGTTTGCGGAGTTAATGTCTACTCGACCGTCTGAAGTTGTCGCTCGTGCTTCGGGAGCTCTGAACGCGATCGGCGCTGCGGGTCTTTGAATTACGCCCGGGATTCTTACGTTTGTGTTACTCGGTGCGGCGATTTTATTTTTGCTCTTGGCCTTGACGTCAACTTGAAAGCCGTCCGTCAACGGCGACGCCATATTCACTGACGCGATGTCGGCTTTTTTCGTAAAACCTCCGGCGGCTTCGACGGCTTGAAAAATTCGAGAATCTGGAGAGATTTTATAGTAGCCGGGATTTTTTACTTCGCCTGTAACATAAACGTACCAATCCGATTTAGGCTTTTTAACCTCGGGAACTTTTTCGATTTTTTCTGCGGGCGGTTCAATATCAGGCGACAAAAAAATTCTTTCACTTTTTTCACTTTTAGAGACCGTGTCCAGAAGTTTTGGCTTCTCCGACGGGAAAAACAACATCGTGAATATACCGGCAGCCAAAAATAATAAAATCCCTGCCGCCGTGATTAAAGTACTTTTATTACGGCTCGAATCTTCGCTCATGATTTTTCAATAACACCTCGGGGAAAATTTTTGAAAATTATAACGCAGTTACACGAATTGACGCGCGAAAAATAAAAATTAAAATTAAAAATCAAGTTTTTAATTAAATTGAAAGGAATGAAGGATTATATTCGGAGCAGGAAATTTACTTTTGCCCAACGTTGAAGAGATTTCAAAGTGGGCGGTTATTGCGTGCGATCAGTTTACTTCGCAGCCAGAGTACTGGGAGGATGTTAAAAATTTTGTTGGTGATTCGCCGTCAGCTTATAACTTGATTCTTCCCGAGGCGATGCTTCCAAATTCGGACGCGCAAAAAATTTCTCAAATTAATGCGTCAATGAATGAGTATCTCGAAAAAAATTTATTCACGGAATATAAAAATTCTTATGTCTATGTCGAAAGGACGCTTTTAGACGGTTCAATCAGAAAAGGCATCGTCGGAGTTATCGACCTCGAAGAATATGATTACAAGCCAGGCTCAAATTCAAAAATTCGTGCCACC
>CAJORD010000345.1 GCA_905236605.1 uncultured Synergistales bacterium
GACTCGCGTCAAGTTTATAGATACATGGACGTGGGAACGGATAAGATTTCGCTTTCTTTTCGACGTGAAATTCCTCATCACATGATTGACATCGTTGACCCTGATGAGAAGTTCACCGTCTCTGATTTTGCCGAAAAGACCTCGCAGTCCGCTTCAAGAATTTTATCCCGAAACAAGATTCCTTTGTTTGTCGGCGGCACGCCATTTTATTATAATGCGTTGTTCCATGCGTCATTAAATTCAGATTTGCCTTCAGATGAAAATGTCCGTGAAAAATATGAATCTCTGGCAAATTCGCAGGGTGCTGAACTTTTGCACATGAGATTAGCAGAGGTTGACCCGGCTTCGGCTGAACGTCTCCATAAAAACGACGTTAAACGTGTTACACGTGCCCTTGAGATTTTTGATTTAACAGGCAAGGCACCTTCCGAAATTTTCAAGAACGGCGAAAAAAAAGATTATGGCTTTGATGTTCTTTATATTGGACTGTCGCGGCCTCGTGAAGAATTATTTTCGCGTATTGCTATCAGGCTCGAAGAAGAATTTTCAGAAGGTTTCCCCGAAGAAGTTAAATGGCTCATGGACAACGGCTTTGACGAAAGATTTAATCCACTTAAAGGTCTGGGCTATCGTGAACTTTTAGAATTTCACAGGGGAAAAATAAAACTTGATGAAGCTCTTGAAGCGTCCATAGCACGAACGAAAGCATTTTGTCGTCGTCAGCAGACATGGTTTAAAAAATTTGAGCCTGCTGTATGGTTTGACATTTCAGAACATAATCACGAGGCCGAAATTTTAGAGCTTATAAAAAAACATTTGAGCGGTGAGGAAGTCTCAGCATGAAAATCATTATGGCAAAACACGCTGGCTTTTGCTTCGGTGTAAAAAGAGCTGTTGACGCAATAGAAAACGCGTTGAAAAAAAATTCTGGCTCAATATGGACGATCGGGCTTCCTATTCATAATCCGCAGGAAGTAGCACGGCTTGAGGCTATGGGCTTGCATGTCGCCAATGACGAGAGCGAAATACCTTTTTCTCCTAATGCAGAAGTTTTGATCAGGGCACACGGTGAACCGCTTGACGTGATAGAAAAATTGAAAGCAAGAAATATAAAAGTCCATGACATGACCTGCCCGTTTGTGAAAAAAGCTCAGGATATGGCGGCGGATTTGAGCAAAAAAAATTATTATGTAATCTTGCTCGGCGATAAAAATCACCCGGAGATAAAAGGCATTTTGGGACATGTCCTCAACGAAAATAAAGAGGTCGTAGCCAATGAGGATGAAGCTGAAAAAATCACGCGGCATTCAAAAATTGCTTTAATCTCACAGACTACTCAACGAGAAGAAAAATTTGCGAACGTTGTCGGGATTTTGTCGCGAAAATGTTCCGAGCTTCACGCATGTAACACTATATGCAAGGCTACGGCTGAACGTCAGGACGCTGTGAAAGAACTCGTGAAAAATAACGGCGTTGACGGCGTAGTTTTAATCGGCGGACGTGAGAGCGCGAACACAGGCAAATTAAAAGACATAATAAAATCTCAAAATATCGATGTCCTTTGGGTCGAGGACGAAAACGAAATTGAATCAAATTTAAATTGGTTCAAAAATAAAAATCTGATTGGTATAGCAGCAGGAGCAAGCACTCCGGCATGGCTTATCGATAAAATAAAATTGCAAGTAGGAGTTAGGAGTGAGGAATGAGGAAGTATGAAAAACTTAAAAAAAATAACAAACTTCCTACTTCCTGCTTCCTACTTTCTAACTAAAATTCAGGGGGTATCCATCAATAATGGATCAGCAGGAAGTATTTAATCAGCAGGAAGCAACACAGGAAACAGCGCAAGAGTCCCAGCCCGTTCAGTCAGAACAGGCCAAGTCCGAACAGCATGAACCGGAAACAATGCAGGAAGCTCTTGACCAGTACGGCGACAACGTTCATTTAAGGCGCGGTGAAATCAAAACCGGAACGGTCATCAGCAAGAGCGAAAACGGATTTTTGGTCGATATCGGCTTTAAGTGCGAAGGTGTCCTCCCGATGAAAGAATATACTAATCATTCACTCATCGAGACAGAGCCAGAACCCAAGCCCGGTGATCAAATTGAAGTTGAAGTGGTGAATGTTCGCGACGGCGATGACGCGCAGTTGATGTTAAGCCGCTGGAGGCATGAATTTGACAGGCGTTGGGCAAAACTTGAGGCAATGGTAGCTGAAAATCCGGTTATGACCGTCAAAGGTGTTACTAAAGTAAAAGGCGGCCTTATGGTTGAGTGTTGCGGGCTTGAGGGCTTCATTCCGATCTCTCATTTGACGCTCGCGGGACGTAACGCGAATCCTTCAAACTTCGTTGGCCAAAATGTCAAAGTAAAAATTCTTGACCACGACAGACGCAAGCACCGTTTAGTTTTCTCACGCCGTGAACTTTTAGAGGCCGCAGAAAATGAACGCAAAGCAAAATTTTATGACCGTGTTCACGAGGGCGACGTTTTAGAAGGCGAAGTCAGTAGCCTCACTGATTTTGGTGTATTCGTCAATCTTGGCGAAATGGACGGGCTTGTGCATTTGACCGAAGTTACATGGAAGAGAAGTTTCAAACTACGCGACATGTTCAAGAAGGGCGACAAAGTTACGGTTAAAGTAACCGGCATTGACAAGGAGAAGGACAGAATTTCCCTCAGCATCAAGCAAGTCTCCGGCGATCCTTGGGACACTGCCGCCGAAAGGATTCACAAGGGCGATGTCTTTAAAGGCACTGTAACGAATTTAACGGAGTTCGGCGCATTCGTAGAAATTGAACCCGGCATTGAAGGGCTTGTTCACGTCGGCGATATTAGCTGGGCAAGAATTAAAAAGCCTCGTGATGTTCTCAAGAAAGGCCAGGAACTTGAAGTCGTTGTACTTGATATCGACGGTGAGAAACGCAGAATCAGTTTAGGCTGCAAACAGCTTCACGATCCTTGGAACGAAATTGACAAACGTTACGCAGCAGGACAGGACGTTGAAGTTAAAGTTGTAAGACTTGCAGATTTCGGAGCATTCGTTGAA
>CAJORD010000346.1 GCA_905236605.1 uncultured Synergistales bacterium
AAGATTTATCATTGAAATTTTAGATTAATTAATTCGGGAAGGAAGTGAAAAAATTTTGAGCGGAAAAAATATCGTGATAGCCCTTGACGCTATGGGCGGCGACAACGCTCCGTCAGAAATCTGCGCCGGTGCTTTGAAGGCCGTCGAGAAATATAACGACATCGAAATCGTTTTGACGGGCGACAAAGAAAAAATTAAATCCTGCGGCGTCGATAATCCTCGAATCCATATTGAACACGCAAGCGAGATAATCGACCCTGACGAACACCCCGCAAACGCAATTCGCAAAAAGAAAAATTCAAGTTTAAGAATTGCTATGGAAATGGTCAGACGCGGCGACGCTCAAGGCTGTGTTTCAGCTGGAAGCACAGGAGCTATAGTCGCAGGTGGCGTTCTCGTTGTAGGACGCTTGCCCGGCGTTGACAGACCCGCGCTCGGTGTTCCGATACCGTCGATCGAAAAAGTTTCTTTGATGCTCGACGTCGGCGCGACTGTTCGCTGCACACCTAAAAATCTTTTGCAATTTGCTTTGATGGGCGAGTTATATTCAAGAAAAATTATGAATGTCGCAAACCCGGAAATAAAATTACTTTCAAACGGCACTGAAGAAATTAAAGGCGATGATACTGTTCTTGGTGCACGCGAATTAATTGAACAATATGAAAAAATAAATTTCGGCGGCTATATCGAAGGCAACGAAGTCGTATGGGGACATGCTGACGTTATCGTCTGCGACGGCTTCAACGGCAATATAGCTCTAAAACTCGGCGAAGGCATTATGCAGGGTTTGAAATCGTTATTGACCGACGAAGTTAAAAAATCTTTCATGGCTAAGGCCGGAATGGTTTTAATGGCGCCTGTCGTTAAAAAATTATGGAAACGATTTAATTACGAACAGTATGGCGGTTCGCCTCTGCTTGGCGTCAACGGAGCTGTAATTAAAGCTCACGGTCGTTCAAAGTCGCCGGCAATTTTGAGCGCGGTATCAGTCGCAAGAAATTTTATTTACGAAAAAGTAAATGACCAGTTAGAAATAAGAAATGAGGGATAAATTTTTATGTTATTGAGAGAAGATAACAGAATTTGCAAATTACTCGGCACGAAATATCCTTTAATTCAAGGCGGCATGGCGTGGGTCGCAAATGCTGAACTCGCTTCGGCTGTCAGTAACGCCGGAGGACTTGGAATAATCGCTGCGGCGGCAACACCTCCTGACATTTTGGAGCAAGAAATCATAAAGGCAAAAAAATTAATCGAGCCCGGCCGGCCCTTTGGACTTAATATTATGTTAATGTCCCCGACTGCCGAGAGCGCTCTCGAAGTTGCTTTAAGACAGAGAGTTCCAGTAGTTACGACAGGCGCAGGAAGTCCGGGAAAATTTCTTGAAAAATTAAAACCCGCAGGCACGATTGTAATCCCCGTTGTTGCGTCAGTAGCTCAGGCCAAGCGCGTTGAAAAGCAAGGTGCTGATGCAGTCGTAGCTGAAGGCATGGAAGCAGGCGGCCATATCGGCGAATTAACGACAATGGTTTTAACTCCGCAAATTTCGCAGGCCGTGAAAATTCCTGTTATATGCGCGGGTGGTGTTGCTGACGGTCGCGGAGTCGTTGCGGCGTTCGCTCTCGGTGCTGAAGGTGTTCAAGTCGGTACAAGATTTATTTGCTGCGAAGAATGCACCGTTCACGCGAATTATAAAAAGGCCGTCTTAGACGCCCGCGACAGAAGCACAGCCATAACCGGACAATCGCTCGGGCACCCGGTCAGATGTCTACGCAACAAATTGACCGCCGAATTTGAAAAACTCGAAGCCGATCGCGCTCCTGCAAGTGAAATCGAAGCGTTAGGCACAGGCAAGTTACGCGCTGCTGTTGTTGATGGCGATACGGATTGGGGCTCGTTAATGGCCGGTCAGAGTGCGGCAATGGTGAACGAGATTCTCCCGGCTAAAACGATAATTGAAAACATGTTCGCTGAAGCTGAAAAAATTTTATCTAAAGTTGGCGAGGTGAAAAAATAATGTCTTACGCTTTATGTTTCCCCGGTCAAGGCTCTCAAGCTGTCGGAATGGGCAAAGAAATTTATGAAGCTTTCCACGCGGCTAAAGATGTTTTTGATGAAGCCGATGACGCTTTGAATTTTCATTTAACCGATTTAATTTTCAATGGCGACGAGAAAGAATTAACGCTCACGAAAAATTCTCAGCCTGCTATCATGACCGTGAGCATCGCGGCCTTGCGAGTTTTAATTAACGAAATGGGCGCAAAGATTAATCCCGCGTGTTGCGCCGGGCATAGTCTCGGCGAATACACTGCGCTTGCTGCTAGTGAAGTTCTTTCATTTAGGGACGCTGTGCAACTTGTTCACAAGCGCGGAATTTTTATGCAAGAGGCCGTTCCCGAAGGCAAAGGAGCTATGGCGGCTATGGCGGCTATGCTTGGTCTTGACGAAGACGGCGTTAAAAAACTTTGCGAAGATTTAGCCCCGAACGGTGAAATTCAACCAGCTAATTTTAATTCTCCCGGACAAGTTGTAAT
>CAJORD010000347.1 GCA_905236605.1 uncultured Synergistales bacterium
CCAACGTAAGCGCCCGCGAAGTGAGTCGAGCTGTTCTTCGTGTTCATAGAAATATTTCGCAACAATTCCTCTTGTTACGTTTGTCTGCGTGGCTAATTGATCAAATTCCGCTTCGAGGTCGGCCTGTTCAAGATGAATATCGAACTTCTTGGCAAGCTCGTCCATAACTAGAACGTTTCTGACGCCGTCTTCTGCACGTTCGCGAAGGAGTTTGTCATAACCCTTTCGGCCTTCTTCGGTGTCGAGAGCATAGGCTTGAGTTAAAGTGATGTTGTTATCTTTTGCCCACTTCTCATCTTCCTGACGCAGCGCACGAATTTGACGATTTACAAAATTTTCAGGGATTTCGAGTTTTGATGCCCTCGCAATCATATCGACGGCGCGCTCTTCAAGGTCCGTTTGACTAGTTGTAGCTACTTCTTTTTCGATGTCTTCTTTAAGTCGCGCTCTGAAAGTTTCGTAGTCTTTGATGTCAGTGTTTGGGCCGAAGACGTCCTTAAAAAACTGCTCATTGACTTCCGGCAAGACATATTCAGAAATTTCTTCGATTATCATTCTGTAGCTGACGTGTTTGCCTGCGAGTTCTCTGTCGAAATGTTTTTCTTCAACGTTGAAATCTGTGTGAACTTCATCGCCTTTTGATTTTCCGATTAAGGCATCGCGAACTTCTTTTCTTATTGTTGTGTCAGAAAGATTAATTTTTTCTTTCGTTGGGTCTTTACGCGGCTGCTCTTCGGCTTCTGAACCGTCAGGATTCAAAACTCTGATTGTAAGTTCAAGGTCAACTAGATCGCCGTCCTGTATCGGCCGTTCGACAGGTTTAATCTCAGACATGCTGACGCGGATTCTTTTCTCAAGGCTGTCAACTGCTTCGTCATTGACTTTAGCAACTTCTTTTTCAATTTCAAGAGCGTCAATGTCAGGGAGTTCGACTTCGGGACGAACTTCAAAAATAAGTTCGCATGTAATCGGCTGACCTTCTTTAATTTGCTCTTTAACATCAAGAGTCGGAGTGTCCATGACGTCGAGGTCATAATCTTCGATTATCTGGCGAATTTGTCCGGGGATAATTTTTTCGAGGGCTTCGTTGTAAATGGCTTCTTTTCCGAAACGCATTTCGAGAATGTTGCGCGGCGCTTTGCCTTTGCGGAAGCCGGGGATATTGACCTGCTGAGACAACTCATTAAGTTCTTGTTTAAGTGCTTTAGTGAACTCGGCGGCTTCAATATCGAGTTTTATTTTGACTATATTTTTTTCTTGCCCCAGCAATTCTGTTTTCATTATGAATTTAAGGCTCCTTCTGTAAGAAAATTAAATCTGAAAAATTGCCCTGCGTATGTTCAACAGGGCGAAAATATTTTGTAATTCTATCATGAAAACAAAAAACTTGCGAAAATTTTAATCATGATATAGAATTGCCGCCGTATTCGCTCAATATCGAAAATGCTGCGGACGTAGTTCAACGGTAGAGCGTCAGCTTCCCAAGCTGAATGTTGCGGGTTCGAATCCCGTCATCCGCTCCAGAAATTTCTGAAAATTTCACTTCTGGACACCGTATCCAGAAGTTGATTTTTTTTTAATAACTTGTAAATTCGCCGCGGCTTGTAATAAAATTATTCTCGAATTTTTGCGCGCAACAATTCAAATTTAACAGTGTGATTTAGAATTTAGAAAGGAAATTTTTGATGAAGGTTTTATTATCTTTTGTTCATATAATCGTATCGATCGTGCTTATCTTGGCTGTTCTTGTTCAGCAACGTAAGCAGGGCGGCTTCTCTGGAGTCTTCGGCGGCGGCACTCAAGCAGACAGCGGACAGTGGCAGCGCTTCACGCCCCTCACGAAATTAACAATCGTGCTTGCGGTCGTCTTCATGGTAACTTCATTCTTCATCGTCTTCTTAAACTAATTTAATTTTAATTAAGAAAGGTTTAATGACAGTGTTAAATTCACTTAGCGATGTAACGGCCCTGAAAGTTAATCCGAGCCGTTTATATAGTGCGTCCCATGACGAAATTAAATCAGGAGCTACGACGGATATTTATTTCATTAATACTCGCGACGTTCTGCGCTCCGTCAACAAACTCGACACGCCCGTAGTAGCTGAAATTTTCACACGCACGACGGGAATGTTTGCCGGGCTTGCGGAAGTTTTGGAATTGCTCAAAGACGCTCCCGTTAAAATTGAAGCGATCCCAGAAGGCGAGTACTTCACGCCTAAAGAAGTTTTAGTGAGAATTACCGGCCCTTATGGTGCTTTTGGAATCCATGAAACGAACTTGCTCGGTATTCTTTCGAGTTCTTGCGCGTGGGCAACGGCTGCTCGTGAATGTGTCGAAGCTGCTGACGGCAAACCCGTTTTATCGTTTGGCGCGCGTCATCTTCACCCGGCTATCTCGCCAGTAATGGAAGCAATCGCGGTTAAGTTCGGCGGTTGTGCCGGAGCTAGTTGTGTCTTAGGCGCGAAACTTGCAGGCGGTGAACCGTCCGGGACAGTTCCTCACGCGGCGATTTTAATCATGGGCGACACTCTTAAACTCGCTGAAGCCTACGACGCGGCATTACCTCCCAACATCGGCCGTACGTTCTTAGTTGATACGTTCCATGACGAATGCGAAGAGGCTTTGAGGCTCGCTCGTGCTATGGGCGACAGGCTTGGAGCTGTAAGACTAGACACGCCGGGCGAACGTGGAGGCGTTACGGTCGATTTAGTGAAAGAGCTTCGCTATCGTCTCGACGCTGAAGGATTTAATAAAGTCAAAATCGTAGTTTCAGGCGGTCTCAATCCCGAAAGAATCAAAAATCTTGCACAAGCTGGCGCGGACGTCTTCGGGGTCGGAAGCTATATCGCTCACGCAGTGCCTATGGATATGACGATGGATTTGAAAGAGATTGACGGCAAACCTTTGGCCAAGCGCGGAAGACTGCCGGGTAAACTTGAAAATTCTCGCCTTGTAAGTGTAAAATAGCCAAGTTATCGAAGTGGACAAAGCCCCCGTTCGCTGAGAGTATAAACGCAATTTTAATTTTTTAATTTTATCGAAAGGAAATTTTTATCATGACGGGCAGCAGCTCATACTTGGCAAAACCCGGCCAGGTTGAAAGAAAATGGTACGTTATTGACGCGACTGATAGATCCTTAGGACGTTTGGCCGCCGAAATTTCAAAAATTTTAACGGGCAAGAATAAGCCCACTTATACACCTCACGTTGACACGGGCGACTATGTTATCGTTATCAACGCCGAGAAAGTCAAACTCACAGGCCACAAAGCCGAGCAATCGACATGGCATTATCACACCGGACACCCGGGCGGTTATCGCGCAACCCCGTGGGGCGTTCTCGTGAAGACAAAGCCGGAAGCTTTGTTCCATCACGTCGTCAAAGGAATGCTCCCGCGCAACAGACTTAAATATGCAAGCAAGCTGAAAGTCTATGCAGGCCCCAATCACCCGCACACCGCGCAAAACCCGGTAACTCTTGAAATTTAGGAGGTAAATGAAAATGTCAGACGATAAATATACATGGGGAACAGGCAGACGCAAAAACGCCCTCGCTCGTGTTCGTATATGCTTAGGAACAGGCGAAATTAAAATCAATAATCGCGCAGTCGAAGAATATTTCCCGCGCCTCGTATGGCAATCGCAAGTCTATCAATCATTGAAGACCGCAGGAGTCGAAGGCCGCGTTGATGTCTTCGTAAACGCTTCGGGCGGTGGCTTAACTGGTCAGGCCGGAGCCGTGAAGCTCGGAATCGCGAGAGCTTTAATCAAAATGAATCCAGATTTAAGACCGGCTCTCAAGAAAGAAGGACTCTTAACCAGAGACCCGAGAATGGTCGAAAGAAAGAAATTTGGTCAGAAGGGCGCAAGAGGAAAGAGACAGTTCTCGAAGCGTTAATCAAATTTCACGAAATAAAAAAATTTTTCCCCTGCGGCGTTGTGCTACAGGGGATTTTTATTAATCATTAATCAGTTCCGGAAGATTTCAAAGCGATTTGCATTTCGATAGCCTGAAGTTGTGTTCTTAAGGCGGCTTTTGTTTCTTCGTCGGCAGCGCGGTTTAATTGCTGTTTGATAGCGTCGCGCTGTTGTTTTAATTTTTCGAGTTCTTCTTCGTCGTCATCATCGTCGGAACTTTCTTCTGTGCTTGACGTTGCCGCCGGTGCTGCTCCGCCCTTGGCCTCTTGAGTTTTATCGTCGGCCTTCACGGTCATCGTGTTTGATTTTTCTTCGGTCTCGTTAGATTTTGAAGTCGGTTGCTTGTAATCAATTTTCAAATTTCCTGACTCGTCATGAGAAACGCTATAAATCCCTTCAACTTCTTCGCCGACTGGGTTGGCCTTGTCGTATTCATCAACTTGGCGAATTTCTTGCGCGTTTTGTGCGGCCTGCTGGACTTGCTGCTGAAGTTCTTCGACCTGCGCTTCTGTTTGCTTACGAATTTTATATTGTTCCGTATTTTGAATGCCCGATTGTATATTCTGAATGCTCATTGATAAACATCTCCGTTAATTTCAAATTTATTATTTTTATATCGGCGCGGTTTATAATAATTTTGAATTTTGAAGATTATAAGGAGATTTTTAATGCGACGATTTTTATTTAAGATTTTAATTTTTTTACTTCCTACTTTCTATTTCCTAATTCCTACTTGCTTTGTAAGCGCTGCTGAAATTCCTCGCGTAAATCTCGACGAAGCCGAACGATATTTTAATAACGCTTACGTCCATTTTATGCGCCGCGATTATAGAGAAGCTCAAACGTATCTCGACTACGCAATCGGCGAGAACACTTATATGGTAGATTATTATTTATTAAGCGCGCTAAATCTTAACCGAATGGGCGACACCGAAGGCGCGATGTCTTCAATAAAAAGTTATCTCGAAGTCCGACCGATGGACAACTCCGCGCCACGAATCCAAAATTATTTTGATGAACAAGATAGAGTTTTGCGCACCGTCTTAGGCACCGCTCCCGTACCGATAAGCTGGCGTTACGCCGAAACGACCGTTCAAACAGAATGGGACACAGGTTACACTCGCCCGTTTAGCATAAAAGGGCTTGGCAAAGTCAGCACGCTTGGCAGCATCGTCAGCATACCTGACACATTCGGCGACAGAATTTATATTCACACTGGCTCAAGAGGAATTGTAGCCGGGGCATTCGCAATCGGGCCTATGCTTCGCGCGATTGATATTCCTGCTCCTGTTGTAGCATTGCCACTTGGGGACGGCACGTTTAGAGTTTTCTCGAGCAACGGCGATTTATATTTGCTCAAGAACATCGACGCCGGCAACAACGCAAGATTGACTTCCGACGATAATTCAGAATACATTGCGACACTGCCTTCTATCGTTGTAACAGATGCGGAAATGATTTCAGAAAATTTATTTGCTGTCGCTGACCCTGCCGAACGAAACATAGCGTTTTATACTTTCATGCCGGACTTGCGAATGAGAACTTGGCGACCGCCTCTCGGGATTGGAGATTTATTATTTGAACCTGTGGCCATAGAAGGCTATGCGGACTGGCTGGCCGTTGCAGACAGAGCCAACGACAGAATTTATATTTTGAACGCGATAAGCCGCGAATATTTTGACATTCGAGGAATTTCAAAGCCGCGCGATTTAATTTGGACTTCATTCGGCGATTTATTTGTGCTGACTGAAGACGGAGAAATTTTTGATTACACTATAGACTTCGGAACACGCACTTACGCAAATAAACATTCGGGCGCTCTGTATTCAGGTATGGAAAATATTTGGTCGTTCTTTCATTCGGCTTTCGGCGATATAAATTGGATGGACATAGGAGCGTCGAGAATTTTTAAGGCGATAATGATCCCTTCGCGCGAAGACGTTCCTGGCTTCTTAAGCATTTATAATCCCGTCGTGGCGACTAACACAGAAAATAATGAAAGCTTCGTTCTTGACGCAACATTGATAACGCCGTTTATAAATTATTCTCACAACACGCGAGTTATAGCGCAATCGGTCTGGAACGAACGCAACATGCGCTGCAACGTAATGTGGCAGAGGCCGCGTAAGTTCGACGCACTTCTAATTCATGGCCCTATGCCACGAAATCAAGCTTTCCCGTTGAACGTCAGGCCGACGCAAGTTAATTCAGGTTTAGATATTCAAGCGGTGCTTGCGTCATTTTGGCTTCTTCATAAAGACACGCTCACGAACATAATCGTAGATGCTTCGATCCCAATGAGCGCGGAAGATTTATTGAGGTTGTTAAAATTTTGTGTTTTGAATGGCCTTGAGCTTGATATTTACGCGCGCGATGTTCCGTCGCTTGGATTAAAGAGGGCGAGCGCGTTCACGGGAGGCCGAACGATTTACTCAATAGCGAACACAATAGATTTGCCCGTGAAGATGACACACTTACAAATTCAAATTCCATTGCCTTTAGAATTATCTTCGTCGGGGTATCCGGGGCGTTCGATGTTGGCTATGTATTTAGATGCAGGCTTGATTCAATCAAGAGCTTGGATTCCGTTATATCCGGACATGTTTGAAAATGATTTAGGAGTTAGGAATGAGGATTGAGGAGTTAATTTATTGTCGAATGAAGCCCCATTGATTTTCGACTTTCACGGCGGCGAGTCCTTCGCTGAATGAGCGAGCGTCTTCAAATTGGGGTGAAATTTCCCATTCGCCAGTTACGTTTATAAATCCCCAACGTGCGTCCGCAGCGGCCGGGGCGAGAGCGTCGCCGAAATTTCTTAAATTATTAAACCAACGTGGAATAGAAAATTTATTTCTTTTGCTGATAAATCCCCACCCGCGATAGCTTCGACGAGTTCTCACGGGTGCGAGACCGAAATTAAAATCTCCGGCTTCGTAATATGACGCTTTGATTACAACTTTGCCTTCTTTGTTTATAAATCCCCAGCGGCCTTTGATGTTCACGCGCGCCAAGCCTTCGTTAAATTCAAATGCACGCAAAAATTTTGGTTCGATTACATAATTTCCGCGCACGTCAATATATCCCCAGAGGCCGTCGCGAGCCATAACCGGCGCTAAATCTTCTTTGAAAGACCCAGCCCGCCTGAACGATGGAGCGATTACATAATTCCCGGCTAAGTCGATATAACCCCATTGTCCGCCACTTTGAACAGCCGCAAGTCCCTGCGAGAATGGCAAGCCGTTTGTAAAAAATTTTTCGATTCGTTCGTCGGTGTCTTCGTCAACAAGTGTGAACGCGGCCGCACCTTCGATGTCAATATAATGATCTCCAACGAATGCAAAGCCTTCAGAAAAATCTCCAGCTTCAGGGATTCTGTAAATGATCGGCACTGCAACACGTCCAAGATAATCAATATAGCCCCAACGGTCGTTTTGTTTAACGGCTGCAAGTCCTTCATGAAAATCTCTTGCGTCTTGATATTGCGGCTGAATAGCGAAGAACACCGGCCCCGTTACAGCCGCGTAGCTTGTTGCAACAAAAAATAAAAATACAAACGAGATTAATACAAAAATTTTTTTCATTCCTCACTCCTCACTATTAGCGGGTGTTCGTCGTTGTGCTTTGCGTCGTTCGAGTTCGTCAAGAATAGTCTTGCGAAGCCTGATTGACTGCGGAGTTACTTCGACAAGCTCATCAGTTTCGATCCATTCCATAGCTTTTTCCAACGACATTCGACGCGGAACATCTAACTTTGTAGTTAGCTCTTTAGTTGCGCTTCTGTGGTTAGTTTGTTGTTTCTTTTTTGTGGGATTGCAAGGAATGTCGCCGGGGCGTGAGTTCTCTCCGATAATCATTCCGCTGTAGACTTGCTCGAGAGGCGATATAAACAAAACTCCTCTATCTTGTAAGTTTTCAAGTTGGTAAGCTGTAGCTTCGCCTGTATCAACGCTGACGAGAGAGCCGCGGTTTCGTGTGATTAAATCGCCTGCCCACTCTTTGTAACCGCTGAAACAGTTTGACATAATTCCAAGTCCTCGAGTGTCAGTTAAAAATTCTCCTCTGTATCCAATAAGTCCGCGAGTTGGAATTTCAATTTCTATTCTTAATAAACCTCGATCGGGATTGTCAATGTTCATGACTTTGCCTTTACGACGCGACATTTTTTCAAATACAATTCCCTGATACTCTTCAGGTACATCAATAGTAACAAGTTCGTAAGGTTCGCACTTAACGCCGTCTTTGTATTCAATGATGACTTCCGGCTTTGAAACGCAGAACTCCATACCTTCGCGGCGCATTTCTTCAATTAAAATACCAAGTTGTAATTCACCACGCCCGGAAATTTTTACACCGTCAGGGCGGCCTAAATCTTCCATACGAAGTGAGACGTTGACGTGCATTTCTCTTTGTAAACGCGCCTTTAACTGACGCAATGTTACAGCTTGTCCTTCACGTCCTGCGAACGGCCCAGAGTTTACTAAAAAGAACATCGACACCGTAGGCTCTTCAATCGAAAGCGGCTTCAATGGTGAGTCCGAAATCTCGTCAGCGCAAAACGTATCGCCAATATCAATTTCATTCGGCCCCGTCAACCATACAATATCGCCTGCGCTGACTTCATCAACCTCAACGCGGTCAAGGCCTCTCGTTACCCACAACTGCGCGACTTTTGCATTCTCTTTGCCCGTGATTGTCCAATCGTCGCCGGTGTGGTCTTGTGAGTTCCATTTTGTAGAAACTCGTGTAAACGGTTCGGATTTTTTAATATGGCCCTGCAAAATTTTGCCGCAACCGATTCGGCCGACATACTCATTCCATGCGAGCGTACTAACTTGCATTAAGAAAGGCTTATCAGGGTCAACGTCAGGAGCAGGCACGTAGTCAATAATCGCCTGAAATAAATCGTCCATGTTATCGCGGCGCGGGTCTTTCAAGTCTTTGACGGCCCAACCGTTTAAGCCAGAACCATATAAAACAGGAAAATCGGCTTGCTCGTCGCTGGCTCCAAGTTCAAAAAATAAATCGAAAGTCTGATTTAATGCTCTGTCTGGGTCTGCGCCTTCGCGGTCAACTTTGTTGATGAACACTAACGGCTTCATGCCGATTGAAAGCGCGTGCTGTAAAACGTAACGAGTTTGAGGCATCGGGCCTTCGTTAGCGTCGACGATTAAAATTACGCTATCGACGGTTGATAAAATTCTTTCGACTTCGCCGGAAAAATCAGCGTGGCCAGGAGTGTCTATGATATTTATTAAGTAGCCTTTCCATTCGACTGTGCATGGTTTTGAACGAATCGTGATGCCGCGTTCACGCTCTAAAGGATTGTTATCCATGACGCGCTCGGCGACTTGTGTGTGTGCCGCGAAAGTTTGAGCAGCACGGAAGATTGAATCTATTAATGTAGTTTTGCCGTGGTCAATGTGCGCAACGATTGCTAGGTTACGAATATTCTTTGCGTTTTGTGATTGCATAAAATCTCAGTCCTAAAAAAAAAATTTGTAAAACTTTAGAATTTTAGCATACGGGCAAAACAAAAAGGATGGAGTTCCCTCCGCGCTATGAAAGGAGGGAGACTTCTCATAAAAATTGTCTTAGTCGTTGAAAGCCATTTCTTCAGGATGAAAGACTTCATCAAAACGTTCAGGTGTCAGAAATCCTAACTTCACGCACGCTTC
>CAJORD010000348.1 GCA_905236605.1 uncultured Synergistales bacterium
TGCTGCGTCAATAAAATTTTTAATCCAGCCTTTGTTTTTTTCGTTTCTATAAATTAACCAATTATGTAAGTCATAACGCACTATATACTTTTCTATAGTTTTCACAGTATCATCAGTTGAACAGTCATCGAAAATTCGCACTTCATCAGGCCGGCGTATCTGTAATCTCAAACTGTCAAGCATTTCTTCTATGTATGTTATAGCGTTATATGTCGGAAGTATCACCGTCAATGACAACATTTTGTTTAATTTCACTCCTAAAGTTTCTTAAAAATTTTATCATAAATTACCTAATTTTCCCTACAAATTTTAAAAAGTTTTTGATTAAATTGCCGACGAACACTCGCGACTTTTATCATGAGTTAGTCGGCTTTATTAACTCGTACAAGATTCAAATTTTTGTTCAGCAAAACTAAATTCGCTTTTTTGCCGGGGGAAATGCTTCCGACGAATTCATCAACACCGATCGCCTTCGCAGGATTTAACGACGCACACTTAATCGCGACTTCGAGCGGGATTTTCATTTCGTTCACAGCGACGCGGACGCAGTCAAAAAGATTCGTAACGCTCCCGGCGATTGTCTTTTCGTCTTCGAGTGTCGCACGGTTGCCGTGCTTTATGACTTTCAAACCGCCTAATTCGTATTCGCCGTCTTTCATTCCTGTAGCTTCCATTGAATCACTTATGAAGATTACGCGATCGGCGCCAAAAATTTTCAACGTGTTCCGAACGACAGCGGGGTGAACGTGGACGCCATCGCAAATTATTTCGACGTTGACATTTTCATTTTCAGCAGCGGCGATTATTGGTCCAGGTTCACGATGATGAAGCCCCGGCATTGCGTTAAAAGTGTGAGTAAGCTGCGTAACGCCAGATTCAAAAGCGCGCTTAGCCGTTTCGTAGTTGCAAGTCGTGTGAGCGATTGTCAAACGAGAAATTTTTTTTGCGGCGTCGATAAATTCAAATGCGCCTTCGACTTCTGGAGCGATTGCGGCGATTTTGATTAAATTTCCTGACGCGCGTTGAAGACGTTTGAAAAATTCAATATTAGGTGCTGCGACGTATTCAGGATTTTGAGCGCCTAGTTTATGTTTAGAGATAAACGGCCCTTCGAGATAAATTCCAGCGAGTCCAGGGAAATTTTTTGCGGCGTTCATGACCGAAATTAATTTTTCTTCCGGTAATGTCATAGTAGCCGGGCAAATTGTTGTAACACCGACGGAGCTTTCATAATCGCGAATTGCTTCGAAAGCCTCGTGAGTGCCTTCGCAAAAATCATGACCCGCGCAGCCATGAAAATGAATATCGACGAGGCCGGGAACTGCAAAAAAATTTTCAGCTTCGATAATTTCTGCGTCGTCTGGAGTTTCGTTTACAAAAATTCCGTTTGAAATTTTCAAGTCGCCGCGCTGAAATTCAAAATTTTGATTTAAAATTATCGCGTTTTTAATCAGATAATTTTTCATGATTTTCTTCCCAAAATTTTTTAATCCGTCCGAAGAACACGGCTGTTATTAACAAAGCTACGCCAATTAACGTGAAGCCCCAAGCCTTAGGCATGTAGCCAAATAAATGGTCAAAGAAATATCTTGAGGCCAAGAGCGTACAAAAAATTATTCCCGGCGCGACATTCCCGCGATAAATATTCAAGAGCATCGTTAGCGCAACTAATATCGCCGTTAAGACTGCCCAAAAATCTTTTTCATCTGAAAAAAATGCGCCATGCCAAAATTCCGGCCATGTTAATAAAAGTCCGAAAAGTCCCATCATCAATAATCCGAAAATTTGCGAGTCGTGCCACGGAGACATTAAAGACAACGCTCCGCCCGTGATGACCAAAATTATTAATGTCCATGTCCCGCCGAAGCATAAACTCATTCGCGAAGCCATTAATAACAACGTCAACAACATGTTCACGCTGAAAATCACTCTGTCATCAACAAGTCGCCACGCGCACCATAACGCAATTATTAAAAGAAAAGCCTCCCACGGTGCAAAAAATTCAAGAATTGAAATTCGCGACAAATTTGTGAACTCAAGCGCAAAAATATTTATCGCCTCGATAGCATTCAAGTAAATAAACGACAAAACTTGCGCTAAATAAATTTGCCACGTGTCGCGCGCCACAAAGCCCGAAATTAAAATTTGAACTATCCACCAGCCTGTTATAGTCGTCCATTCTAGTTTTATGTTGTACATTCGAGTGATTAAAAAAATTCCTGAACCAAAAATTACGCTTGCCAACAAATAAAACGCGCGGCCCGCCTTCGTCTTGGACATTCCGAAAAAAGAATAAGCCGCCAATGACGCGAGCCACGATGCCGCGATTACACAGACGCGGAAAATTTTGGGAAGCTCGTGCCAATGAGCCGCGATGAAACTCACAGCACCAAGCCCCAATAAAATTCCTCCGGCGATGAATAAAATCATTCGCAAATTTCGAGTTCGGACTTCGTAGAGCGACAAAATTTTTTCAGATTGTTCTTGCGTGATTATGTCTTGCTCTACCCAGTCGGCAATCTCTGAATTAAGGAAATCAATTTCCTTTCTTGAGGATAGTTTTTTCATTTAGCTAACTCTGCTCCCGAGCGGAATATCTTTTTCGGGCGTAAGGAGTGTTAATTGTTCGGATACGCCGTCTTTCTTGACACTTGCACATAAAATCATTCCGTTGCTTTCAACGCCGCAAAGTTTCACGGGCTTGAGATTTGTAACGAGAATAATATTTTTGCCGTTTAACTCTTCGGGCGTGAAGAACGCCTTTATCCCGGAACACACTGTGCGCTTCTCGTAGCCTAAATCGACTTCGAGTTTGTAAAGTTTTTTTGAGCGCGGGATTTCTTCGACGTTGATAATTTTTGCAACTCTCATCTCTACAGTTTTGAAGTCGTCGATCGAAATTTCGGCTTCGTGTTCGATTGCGGGTGCTTCATTTTTTAACTCCTCATTCCTAACTCCTAACTCCTCACTCATTTTCTTCTCCTCCTGTAATTTTTTCCATTCGTTAATATCGATTCGCGGGAACAAAACTTCGGCTTTTTTAATCGTAGTGCCTGCGCCTTCGCCCCACTTGAAATTTTCATAAGAAAGTTTTTCATTTTCGTTGAGGCCAAGCTGCGCACGAATTTTTTTAGCGGTGTCTGGCATCGTCGGAGCGATTAACAGAGCCGAAAATCTTAACGCTTCATACAAATTCAACAAAACGAAATTTAATCTTTCTGCCTGCGCTTCGTCCTTAGCGAGTTTCCAAGGCGCGGTCTCGTCGATGAACTTATTAGCGCGGCTTATGAACTCCCAAATTATTTTCAATGCTTCGTCAAAGGCAAAATTATTCATAGCCTCGTCAACGCGTTCGAGGACGTTCGCAGCCATTGAGCTTAATTCGGATTCAGCGCCTACGCATTTAGGAACGAGTCCGCCGCGGTAGCTCTTAATCATCTGAAGCGTGCGGTTCAATAAATTTCCTAAATCGTTAGCTAAGTCGCTGTTAATTCGTCCGACGAGTGCGAGTTCAGAAAAATCTCCGTCATTTCCGAACGGGACTTCACGCAGCAAAAAGTATCTGAACGGATCGAGGCCATACTCTTTTACCATTTTGAACGGGTCAACAACGTTGCCGCGAGTTTTGCTCATTTTTTCGCCGTTGTAAGTCCACCAACCATGAGCGACGACTTCGACGGGCAAATTCACTCCGAGCGCGATTAACATCAAAGGCCAAATGACGCAATGGAATCTTATAATGTCTTTGCCGACCATGTGGCGAACGTGTGGCCAGTAGTGCGCGAACTGTTCAGGGTCATCAAGATAGCCGACAGCTGCAGCGTAATTAATCAGCGCGTCGAACCAAACATATATAACGTGTTTCTCGTCGCCCGGAACAGGGATCCCCCATTTAAGGCTTGTGCGCGAGACGGATTGGTCTTTGACGCCGCCTTTTAAGAAGCTCATGATTTCGTTGTAACGGATTTTCGGCATAACGGCTTTAACATGTTCTTCATAAAATTTTATTAACTCTGGAACATACTTTGAGGCTTTGAAAAAATAACTTTCTTCTTCCATTATCGTTAAAGGCCGTCCGCAGTCTGGGCAAGTTTTGTTTGGCCCCATGGCGTTTTCAGGGACATAAGTCTCGCAAGGCACGCAGTAATAGCCGGAGTAAGTGCCTTTGTAAATGTCGCCTTGGTCAATTAATTTTTTGAACATAGCTTGAACGACTTTAATATGTCGCGGCTCGGTTGTGCGAATGAAATCATCGTTGCTGATGTTCAAGACTTCCCATAAATTTTTGAAGTTCAAATGAATTTTATCGACAAGTTGCTGCGGAGTTATGCCTTTACCTTCGGCGGCTGTCTGAATTTTTTGTCCGTGCTCGTCCGTGCCTGTTAAAAAATGAACGTCGTAACCCTTCATTCTTTTGTATCGTGCTGCAACGTCGCAGGCAATCGTTGTGTAAGCGTGTCCGATGTGTGGAATGTCATTGACGTAATATATAGGCGTGGTTATATAAAAAATTTTATCGTCAGCCATAAAAAAACTCTCCTCCTTAAAAAATTTTTTACATGATAGCACTTGCCATATAATCATGAACTTTTCGGAGGAGAGATTAAAAATTAAAATTTAGATTTTCGTTTCTCCAATAGGAAAAAGACTGCTCCCAATATTACCCAGAAGACCAGAAGCACATATGATTGAGTGGCGAGCGAACTGTTAAGCCCTTTTATCGGAACGAGAAGCAAAATCGCGAACATTATCGAAAATATAAACCCTAGGAAGCCAAATATAGTTATGTCGGTTCGATCTTCCTGACGAGAATATTTATACGCGGCCAGCGAAGTATAACCGAAGCCGACGGCTCCGCCTAATGATGACATATCGACCGTCCAGCCGAGAGCGTTTCGGCCGACGAACGGAGCAAACGACGAGAGCAGAAGACAAAATAAAACGGCGTTAGACGGAACGTTATTTTTATTTAAGACTCCGAACCAAGACGGAAGCAATTTTTCTCGCGCCATCGAATATAACAAACGGCTCGTAGCAACATAGAAACATAAAATTCCGGTTGTCATTGCGCAAAGAGCTGAAAGACTTATTAATAATAGTCCGCGTTCGCCCATCGTTTTATAAGCCGTTGAGAATGTCAGAATCGAATGAACGCCCTCAAAATTTTCAATGTCGCCGACATAGCCGACCCAGTTTTGATAAGCAGCAGGGATTGCAGATATGGCGATGAAATTCAAAGCTATATAAACAAAACCGCCGATTATAATCGACGTGTCCATTACAATTTTTACGTGATTATGTGAAAAATTTGATTCTTCTGCAAGTTGCGGGACCGTGTCGAAGCCAACATATGCCCACGGCGCTACAACAGCCACGGAAATTATTTGAAACAATACCCCTCTATCGTCAGGAAAAAATATCGGCTGAAAATCTAAAGTTCTCGTGGCCGGAGAGATTAGCGATCCTGCTGATACCCATATAACTCCTACAAGCAAAATCATAGCCATTACGGTCTGAATGATTCCCGCAAATTTAATATCGCATGAAGCAATTAGCGCAAAGATTATCAAAGCTCCAAGCGCGAGAAGCGTTTCGCCAAGATAAACATCATAGCCAAATACCGTGTACATAAATCCGAACTTGAACAAGTCGACGGCCACGGCCCTGAAGACAAGGCTCAAAGCAGTAGCGTTCATGGGGATTATATTTATGTAACACAGCCCCAAAAACCACGCGCATATAAAGCCATGTCGTTTCCCGAAAGTGTGTTCGGCGTATATAAATTCTCCTCCCGAAACTGGAAATTTTTTTATCATGTATCCATAAGCATACGAGATTACGAGCATCACGAACGCCCCTATCTCCATAGCTACCAGAGTTCCAAAAGGGCCGGCTTTCTTTAGAAACGTCGTGCCCGGCATGACAAACGCTCCCCAGCCTATAACACCTCCAAACGCTAATGCCCAAGCGTTGACTAAAGATAATTTTTTATTTAAGTGTTTGGAGTTGTCCTTGCTACTCGCTTCAAGCATAAAAATCACCTTCTAAACAAGATTCGCAAAGAAAATTAAAAAAATTTTTTGCGCGGCCATATTATATTAAAAATTAATTACTTATTCATATCTTTCCGATAAGTTAATCAGGATTATACAAAAGAACAGGAGGTTGAATTTTTCATGGCTTCATCAACAATGAGTGTATCGGGCGTCGTGTCCGGCATGGACTGGGAAAGCATGATTGATACTATTATTGAAAATGCTGCAAAGCCTGCTCAAGTCCAAGTCAACAAACGCACGAACCTTGTTAATAAAAAAAGTCTGTTCGAGGAAATGAAAGTTACCATGAACAGCATTCAGTCATCGTTATCGCCGCTGAAACTTCCTTCAACTTATAAAGCTAAAGAAGTTGAAATCGAGCGCGTTGACACCACAGGCTCTTACAAAGGAGTTTTAACCGCGACGGTGAACGCTGACGCTGAAGTAAACGTTTATGATTTAGAGGTCAAGCAGCTCGCACGGGCGCAAACCAATCGCTCCAAACAAATTACAGCTTCGACCCTTAAAAGCACGCTCGGCGGTCTTGAAAGTTCGACACTTTATATTAACGCAGGTAATCAAAAAATCGGTATTGATGTTTCTAGCTCTGACTCGCTAGAATCTTTGAAGTCGCGAATTAATACGACTTTGAAAACTTTAAGTGTTCCTGTTGGAGTAACTGCTTCGGTTGTCGATAACAGATTAATTCTAAAGAGCGACAGCACCGGACTTGGCACAACAAGCGTTACGGGCACGGCAAGTCAGCGATATAATTCAAGCGGCTACACTGACCTAAGCA
>CAJORD010000349.1 GCA_905236605.1 uncultured Synergistales bacterium
CTTCTTTTCTTTCTTCGGGAAATATCGCAGGACTTCAAGCTCGACTTGTTCTGCCGTCGTAATGCCTAACTGCTCAATCAAAGTTTCCGTCTTCGCCTTGTATAAATTCTGATTAAGATATCTTTTTTTCACCGAAGCAAAAGTCTTCAATTCTGTTTCAACATGGAATTGGACTCCGTTCGCGTCTATCAAATTCTGATTTAATGCGTCAAATTCTTTCATATTGTGAATTAGGCCGCCCTGCACGGCAAAGACCATTGCCCAAAACACGCTCAATTCACGATGACCCTGCGGAACTTCGCCGTGATGATCTTTTCTAAGCTGGATAAGTTTCAAAATGTCTGCGTATCGTTTCCCGGCCATTTGAGCAAAAGAGCCAGAACGTTTTTTCGGAGTCCGTTTGAAAGCCGCGAGATTTTTCAGACTGCGTTCGGCCTGAGCCTTAGCTTTTTCTGCGGCCTTCATTTTTTTATATTCTCTGACTTCGTCTTGCGAGAACATTAAAATTTGAGACGCTAAATCATTAAATTTATATCTCGCATTCAGTCTCATAATTTCGGCCTTTGCTTTCGTAAATTCCGCAAGCGGCAACAAAGCTGAAAAATCCTGATATTCGGCTTCGGCTCTTGCGCCCCAGTCCGCGAAATGATAGCCGATTATTTCTTGAGTTCTCCGCCAGCGCGGAAGAGCTACGCCGGGCAAATAATCAAAATATTTCCACACGACAATAATTTTTCCGTCAAAGGACATTAAAGCGTTGGGCATAGGGATTCCTAAACCGTTCCAATATTCGCGGCAACGTTTCAAAACGCTTATAGCCTTTTCCTTGAGATTCGTGCCCAAAATTTTTTCGGCTGATAAAACGGCATAGTTACAATAAATTCTGTCTATGCTGTTCAAGTCGGCCTGTTCAAAATCGCTTATCGAACGCCTCAATAAATGAGTTTTGTCCTGACGCCTCAAATAATCAGGCATTTCTGACTTTCTCACGAAATTTTCTTCGCCTGTCGTGTCGTTTTTAATTTTGAAGAATGGCGAATCATCAGGCTGTGAGCATAACGGAATCGGTGTCGACATTGATTTTTCAGCTTCTGCTGCGAACGTCGGTTCAAGAGCTTCAAATTCTTGTTCTCCTTTAACTTCAGGCGCGACAACTTCCACGACTTGAGATTTGGGCTTTTTGACTGATTGAAATTCCTCATAAAATTCTTGAGCGTCATCGTAGCCTGAAATGTCAAAAATCTTCTTAGCAAAATCTTCAAAAGAATAACGCTCGGGATTTGAATAAACGACTCGAACGTCCCTGTCTGCGGTTTGAGGCTTGCAGTTCTTTGTTCCCGGCAGTCTTAAAACTCGCGCCGCGTCTTTCGCTTGAGCGTCCGCGCCAAAATCTTTGAAAATCAGCCAGAGTTTTTTCTGAAGCATTGTCCAGCGATTTAATTTCTCCTGCGTTATAGCTTTTCTGTAAAGCCATTTAACGTGAAGGCCGTTGCCGCTGAAAACGATTATGCTCGGAGTCGGAATTTCTTTCTCACGGCAATGTTCAAGAATTAAATTCGACCACTCTTCGGGCGTTAAATCTTTTTGCTCCGCAGCGAATTTACCGTCGATGTCAAGGAAACTAACGCTCAAAGAAGCAACGTTGTCGATGGCTCTGCTTCGATCGCTTAAAAATTTAGCCTGTGAAACGTAAATATTTCTGCTGTCAAAATCCGGTTCCGATTGCAGCTCAATCAATTTTTTCTCTAAATTTTTCGACTGAACAAAAATCTGCCGCCAAGATTCTTTTTCGCCCTTGAAACACACGCAAACATAATTATCGCTTGCAAGGTGAATCTGCAAAATATCCTGACGAATCTGCTTCAAGAAATTTGAATCTCTTTGATACTTCTCTATGCGCGCCAATTCTCGTTCACATTCGTCTCGGCGTCGCGCGGCCTCCGGCGAATTTTGGGACGCCAGCTCTTGAAGCTCCTCGCGTAACGACTCTTGAGTTTTTTCATTTAAGTCAGAGAGAATTTCTCCCACTCTCTGATTTTGAAGTTTGCGCTTTTCACGAGTCTTTTTAGACTTTGAAACTTTCGGAGTCCATTTCGATTTATTTTTCGGCTTGGGCGGCATTTCGTCAGTTCCGTCGATTGCGCTCCAAAATTTCCAACATTCTTCGTAGTCTTTCTGAAATTTCTCCAACTTCGCCTGAAGGTCAGGACGCCTGATAGGCTTGTAGCGTTTCAGCCTGTCGCTGACGTACTCAAGAGCATTCTTAATTTCTTC
>CAJORD010000350.1 GCA_905236605.1 uncultured Synergistales bacterium
TGACGGATACAAAACTTATTTGCGTATGCCGGTTAGAATGAGTGAAACTCCGGCTTTTTACATTGTATTAGATAGAAAACCGACGCTCGCAAATTACAGAGTAAAAGGGCGTTACTACATCGTAGATCGCTTATTTGATAAGGCTTATTTAAGAATTGGCTCAAAAACTGTAACAATCACTCGTAGAGATACATTAATGGATACGAACATTAAAGCAAGCCGCGAAGAAGAAGTTATTAGATTATCAGAGAGACGGAGGGCGCGTTAAATCCATGCAAGAAGATTTGGAACAACCCGGACTCGATTTTACACCAAAAGGCGACACAGCCGCGCAAATTGGTAAATCATCTTCAAAGCGCATAGCTCTATTTATGTTTATGGGCGCGGGGGCTGTATTTGCGCTCGTAACTGCGGCTATCATGGGGACGGAACAAATTGTAAGAAGCGGACGGCCGCCGCAGGAAGTTGTAAGACCGTCATCGAAAGCTTCGCAAGTGATTCCTTCGCTTGAGTTCCGTCAGCCAGATCCAGAGCCTGAAGAACCCGAAGAAGATTTAACAAGAAGTCAGGCGTTTGAAGAAGCTAACAGAAATTTGCCGAGCTTGCCAACAAATCCGCCTGTGCAGTTAGTTTTGCCGCAACAAACGCAGCCCGTTCAGCGCGCTGTAGTTCCAGCTTATGGACGTAGAAATCAAACGCGGTCTTTTATTTCGCAGGCGCGACGTGAGGCACAAATTCAAAGATTACAAGCGGCTTCGTCGCAAACCTCAGTTTCAAGTGTTGGCGGCGGAACTTCTTCAACGGGCGGGCCCTTGGCCGGAGTTGATGCGCTTGACTCGTCATTATCAGGCGGAACTAATTCGCCTTCAGGCATGAATATGGATATGTCGGAGAGTTCGAGTTTATCTGACGTTACCGCAATGTCCGACCCTAACGGCTGGAGCAGAAAGGAAGCATTCGCGAATCAAAGTACACCGCGGGAATATTCGCGCCACAATGTGATGTTCCAGAGAAGCAATTTTGAAATTAAAGCCGGAACTATAATTCCGTGTGTTTTAATTTCAGGACTTAATTCAGATTTGCCCGGCAACGCCATCGCGCAAGTTTCTGAAAACGTCTGGGACACAGCGACAGGACGATATTTATTAATTCCGCGTGGCTCAAGGCTCGTTGGAAAATACGACAATCAAATTTCTTACGGACAAAATCGCGCTCTTGTAATTTGGAACAGATTAATTTTCCCGGACGGCTCGTCATTGACGCTCGATAATCTCAAAGGTACGGATCAATCCGGCTATTCAGGTTTCAAAGGTCAAGTGAATAAACATTGGGGGCCGTTGATAACTTCGGCTTTGCTCGTGTCGTTACTCGGCGCGGGGGTCGAACTTGCTGAACCCAACGACAGAAACAACAACAATAATAACAAACGAAATGTCGGAGATATTTTATCCGAGAGGGTCGCGACTTCGGTAGCGGACGCTTTAACGCAAATAATTCAACGTGGAATTCAACGGCAGCCGACTATAAAAATTAAGCCCGGCTATCGATTTATGATGATGGCGCAGCATGATATTATTTTTCCGGGGAGTTGGCGACGTTAGATGAGACGTGAAAAAAATGAAAAAAAATTTGCAATCGCTATTTTAATTTTGGGGGCGGTTTGTGCCGCTCCTTTTTTTACGGGCAAAATAATTTTGAACACTACGCCGTCCGTGCCGATTGGTTTGTGGCTGAAAGATGACAGTGAAATTAATCGTGGCGATTTTGTTCAAGTTCCGTTTGAAGCTTTCAAATTTAATTCGTGGGTGCCTGAAATTTATAAAAAGAAAAATTCGTGGGGAAATATTCCATATTTGAAACGTATTGCAGGCTTGCCGGGCGATGAAGTTGAAATTTTGCCTGACGGTTTATTAAAAGTCGCAGGGAAAATCATTCCTGGAAGTTCCGCGCTTTCATCTGACAGCTTGGGGAACAAACTAGAAACATATCCGTTACCGATAACTCTTGAATCTAATGAAGTTTGGCTCATCAGCGACAGCGAACGGGGATTCGATTCGCGTTATCTGGGCCCGGCGGTCTTGAGTCAGTGTCATAAAGTTTTGCCATTAATCACAAACTGAAGAGAGAAAAG
The DNA here is from genome assembly GCA_905236605.1 of uncultured Synergistales bacterium. Taxonomy (GTDB): domain Bacteria; phylum Synergistota; class Synergistia; order Synergistales; family Aminobacteriaceae; genus JAFUXM01. The sequence goes on from CAJORD010000350.1 coordinate 2,132, forward strand.
ACGCGCCCGAGCGGGGTGGGAGTGAGGGCGCGTCAAAAAATTATTTCATTAAATCAGCTAGTGTAATTCCTTCAAAAAAATTATTAATCATAGCGTCGAGTTTTTGCCACATCGGAAGCGTCCTGCAAAATTCCGCGCGCGGGCACATATTAGGCTTGCATGTAAGGCACTCAA
>CAJORD010000351.1 GCA_905236605.1 uncultured Synergistales bacterium
GTATAGATGACTCGGCAATCATTGACGGAGTCGCGAATGTCCCTCAAGTTCCCGGGCGGCTTGAAAGAATTGATTTATCAAACGGCGCGTTTTGTTTCGTAGATTTCGCTCACACTCCGTCGGCTTTGAAAAGCGTCTTGAAGACGATAAAGAAACTTTCTGGAAATTCCGGGCGAATTATTTCAGTTTTTGGGCACGGCGGCGGACGTTATCAACAAAACAGACCCGAACTCGCAAGAGCCGCTTCAGAGTTTGCCGACGAGATAATAATTACTTCCGACAACGCTCGCAACGAAGAGCCGATTAAAATAGCCGAAGCCATTGCGACGGGAGCAAGCGTTCCTTATGAAATTATTCTTGACCGTCCCGAAGCCGTGAATTACGCTTTGAATTTGCTAAAGCCTAGCGATATTCTTGTAATCACAGGCAAAGGCCCGGAAAAATTTATTTTAATCGGCGATCAAAAAATCCCGTTCAATGATGCCGAAGCCGTTATCAAATGGAAAAATTCTAAAAGTTAATCATGAATAAAAATTCACGTGTAAAAATCTTAAAAGAAGCTTACAATTTGAAAGAACACTCCGAAGGCGGTTGGTTTTCAGAAGTATATACAGCCCCATTTGAAGAGAACGGACGCGCATTAGCCGGTTTTGTTAGACGGGAACGAAATATCACATTTTCATCAAATAGATTGTGATGAAATTTGGTATTATCACGAAGGTTGCGGCTTGAAAATCACTATGCTTATGGAGAAACAAGAAAAAAGCGAATACTTTTTGGGGCGTGATTTTCAAAATGGAGAGCGTTATATGCTAGTGATACCGAAGGGAGCCATCTTCGCGGCCGAAAATCTCAACAAAGACGATTTTACTTTTGTTTCCTGTGCTACTACGCCGAAGTTCAAATATGATGGATTTCGACTGCTGAAGAAGGACGAAATTAAATATCCCGATTTATATTATTTGGCTTTAGAAGAATTATAATTTTTGAAAAATAAACTAATTAAAAGGAATTAAAAATCATGAACATGAAATTAAAAGATTTGTTCGCGCTTATTAATGTCGAAGTTTCCAACGATATAGCCGAGCTTGAATTTCCGTTTCATCTTGCCACTGACAGCCGGGACGTAATGAAGAGCGGAGCGTTCGTTGCGCTTGAAGGCGAGAAAACTGACGGGCACAAATATATTCCGCAAGCTATAGAAAATGGTGCGGCTCTGTTAATCGTGAAAACTGGAAAAAATCCCGGCGTCAATATCCCGACCGTCGAACTTGAAAACCCTGAACGCGATTTAGCGCGCTTGGCCGCCTTAAAATTAAGATTTCATGAAGAAAATGAAAATCTTCATGAAGTCATCGGCATAACCGGAAGCGTCGGCAAAACTACAACTCGTGGCGCTATGCAATTAGTGCTAAAGGACAAATTCAAAGTTCACGCGCCCGAAAGAAGTTTTAACACTCTAATCGGTTGTACAGCTACGATTATGGCAATGCCGCTCGAAACAGAAATTTTGATTTTGGAGTTTGGCGCAAACAAGCCCGGCGAAATTCGCGAACTCACAGATTATTTTCCGCCTACTATGTCCGTGTTGACGGCCGTCGCTCCTGTTCATCTTGAAGGCTTCGGCAATATTCGAGGAGTTTTAGATGAAAAATTAGAAATAACTCGCTCGTCCGTCATGACAAGCATAGTCTATAACAACGATAACGAATTACTAAACGAGGCTTTCAAGTATGTCGTTAAGTCAATGGGCGTCGGTGAAAGTAAAGATTCTGATTTTGTCATCAGTCACGATGTTTCAGAATATAAATTGCGTGCGCTGTCATTCTTAATTGCTCATCGTCCCACGCAAGAAATAGCGCGCTTCAACATAAAACTTTGGGGCAAACATAACTCCATGCCTATTGCGCTTGCTGCTGCGGTCGGTCATGAGCTCGGCTTGAGTTTGCAGGAATGCGCCGACGCGTTGGAAAGTTTTCAAGCTCTCGAAGGTCGCGGCCGCGTGATTCCTCTTGGGGAAGATAAATTCATGGTTGACGATTCGTATAACGCTAATCCGGCTTCAATGTCGGCTTCGCTTACAACGCTAAACGGAGTCGAATTCCCCGGAAAAGTCGCAGTGTTGGGCGAGATGCGCGAACTTGGCGAAGACGCTGTGAAGTATCACGCCGATTTAGAACCCTTGCTTGAAAATCTTGACTGTGTGATTTTAACCGGCGGGACGTGGCGCGAAGCATTGGGCGATAAAAATTATATTTTCGTTGACACGTGGCAAGAAGCTCTTGAAGCTTTGAAAAAATTCATGAGCGAGAACGAATGGCACGGAATTTTAATCAAAGGTTCCCACAGTATCGGCCTTGAAAACGTCGTTAAAGCAATTAGAAGTGAGGAGTGAGGAATTAGGAGTGAAAAATTTTTTTATCGCGATTTTGTTTTTCGCGCTCTCGATAGTCCTTCAATATTTCTGGATAAAATTTCAGCGTCGTGAACATTTAATGCAGGCTCAAAAAACTTATGGCGTTAATATCGACGTTGAAATTAAATCTAAAACTCCTTCGATGGGCGGTGTGATTTTTTTAGCTATGTCATTAATCGCGCTTGGCCTTAATTTTTCGCTCGACGCTTTAATTTTTTGGAGCTTGCCGATTTTAAGCGGGCTTGTTGGATTCGTTGACGATTGGCTGAAATTCAAAACTCATACTAGCGAAGGTTTCAGTAGTCTCGCAAAATTAAAATGTCAGTTGATAATCTGCGCGGCGTGGGTAATTTTAATTTTTATTCGCGGCGATTTAGCATTAGGCTTCGGATTTTATGATTTCGGGGGCTGGCTCGCATTGCCGTTAGCATTCTTGATGACTGCCGGGACTATAAACGCCGTGAATATAACTGACGGACTTGACGGACTCGCCGCAGGAAGTTTTTTAATTTCGCTTGCAGTGATGTTAATTTTGATTCCACTGAATGAATTTAATTCAGAAATTTTAATCGAATTATTTTTTATGACGGCGGGATTTTTATTTTTTAATATTCGACCGGCGAAGACTTTCATGGGCGACACTGGCTCTCACTTCTTAGGAGGCGCCTTAGCGGCGTTGTGCGTCATGAACGGACGAACGCTCGCGATTATACCGGCGGGATTCATTTTTATAATCGAGATGTTGTCGTCGGCGATTCAGATTTTCACAATTCGGAAGTTAAATAAGAAAGTTTTCTTAATGGCACCGTTGCATCATCACTTTCAAAAGAAAGGCTTTGATGAAACGGCCGTAACTTTGA
>CAJORD010000352.1 GCA_905236605.1 uncultured Synergistales bacterium
ACGTGATTATTTGTGAGAATTAAGCCTTCTCTTGAAACGATGAAGCCGGAGCCTCTGCCCTTCATTGGCACGGAGCGCGTAAACTCTTTGAACGAGTCGCCGAAAAATCTTTTGAAAATCGGATCATCATCGAACGGGAACGGCGAGAAGGATCGCTTTTCTGTTTTCTCAACGTCGATATTAACAACAGCGACCGAAGCATTCTTGACTATCGAAACGATAGGATTATTTCCCCCGAACGGCGAAATAGCCGCGAAAGCTCCTCCCGATATTGAAAGAATTAATGCAAGCGCGATTGAACACGCTAAAAATTTTTTGCTCATAAAAAAAATACCTCCATGAAAATTTTTTAACACGGGGTATTTTAATCTTGAATTATGAAAAGGTCATGAATTATTCTACTGACGGATTTTTATTTTTTAACCTATATGAACCATACGCAAGCCACGCAATATTTAAGAGAAGTAAGCACGCTAAAATTTTATAACGCGTCTCGTTAGAGAATTGCCAAAGAAGTCCGCCTGAAAATCGCGTGTTATCAATTAACAATCTCATTGACGAATATAAAATTAAAGCCAACGGCGCAATAATCGAATGCGAGTTCGCAAGTTTATATTTCAAACTGATTTTTTTCTCGACGTACAACAAAAACAAAACGCTCGCCGCCGCCGCGAATGAATAATAAATTTGCACAGGGTGGCGCGTGAGTTCGGCCTTGTCAAACGGGAAGTGAACCGCCGTAAAAAATTTCGTCGGAAGTCCAAGGCAGCAGCCGTTTAGAAAACAGCCCCATCGCCCCACGGCGATTGAAAGCATAGCAGGGATAGCAGCAGCTTCACACAATTTCAAAAACGAAATTTTTTTATTAAACACTGTCAACAGAAATGCAGATATAAAAGCTCCAAATACTGCGCCAATTTCGTGAAGGCCCCCGCGATTAAACTCAAGAAACAGCGACGGCTTATCAACATACATTCGCCAATTTTGAAAATATTCCGGCGCACGCGCTCCTAAAAGCATAAATAAAAAAGACACACTCATAATTTTTCGTGCTGTGTCTTCGTCAATTTCGTATTTTTCGAGCCGATTAACGACCCACACAATCGCGAGCGACAAAGCGATAAACCAGACTACGCTGTAAGTATCAACTCTGAAGCCCGCGATTTCAAATAATGTCGGGTACATTAAAAATTATTTCTTATAGACCAACGGAATTAAAAATCCTTCGGCGACTTCGTCGGCCATTGCCTTGCCTTCGAGAATTTCAAGAAGCTTCAATGCAAAGAACGGAGTTACAGCCGGGCCTTTTGCGGTCGTGATGTTGCCGTCGGTTTCTACGATGTTCTTTCCGATTACGGCGCCGGTTAAATGAGATTCAAGACCGGGATAACACACTGCAGTTTTACCAGCGAGAACGCCCGCTTTGCCAAGAGCTGCAGGAGCTGCGCAGATTGCCGCGATTAATTTGTTTTCGGCGTGATATTTCTTGATGAGTTCCTGAAGTCCTTCGTGGTCTTTGATTGCAAGTGTTCCGCCCGGCAACACAAGCATATCGAATTTTTCATCTTTCACAGCATCGAACATTGCATCGGCACGAACAGAGATTTTATTTTTGCTGACGACTTCTTCAGAGTTTGTCAACGATACTGTAGTAGCAACTACGCCGCCGCGTCTTAAAATGTCAACGGTCGTGAGGGCTTCAGTTTCTTCAAAGCCTGTTGTTAAAAATACCGCAACTGTTTTCATTTTTATAAATGCTCCTTTGTAATTTATGATAGAATATTAATCAAGAAAAGGGGAAGCGAAGGAAGATAGCTGAACCCCTGTGAAACTTAAAGCCTGAAAAGGCTTCGCCAGAAATTAGCCGGCAAATCTATCCCATAAAAGGAATAAGAGCCTTGCCAACCAATACAGAGCAGCGAACGTGTAACTTAAGTAGCGGAGGTAATCACGTCGCTGCTTCTTTTTGCTGGTGCGCTTTCGGCTTTTTTGATTTTTTTTATTTTCTTTAGCCATCTGGCTTACACCGCCTCTCTGCAGGGCGGATCCCCTCACTTTGAAGAGTCCCTGCTCCTCTCTGGGGCTTCCTCTGAAAATTATTATAGCATTTAGAATTTATGATAGAATATTAATCAAGAAAAAGGGGAAGCGAAGGAAGTTAGCTGAACCCCTCATGATTTAGAGTTAAAAACTCTTCACCGGATAATTATTTCGTGATTATGTCCCATAACAAAAGGAGCAATTTCACGATCCAATATAGGGCAGCGGCTAGGTGATGCAACTTAGGGAGAAGCTCACGCCGCTGCTTTTTGTTGGCTTTTTGTCTTTTGTTCTTTTTTGAAGAACTCAAGGCCAAAACCTCCCTTCCACAGGGCGGCTCCCCTTTTATTCAGTGAGCCCTGTACCCACCCGGGGCTTCCTCTGAAAATTATTATAGCATTCTAAGAAACAAACTCGTTGCCTTCAATAAAATATCGCCACAAAAAATTTTTATATTCTTCTGCATAGTCGATATTAATTCGCGGAGAAGTTTTGATTTTTAACTTGCGCTTGTCGCCGTTAAGAATATAAATTTTCTCGCCGCATAAATCTTCGCCGTTGTCTTCTTTTTTGATGCCTAATGCCGCGCATAATTTTCCCGGCCCGCTGCACAAATTTTTTAATTTGTCGCTCTTGCGCCGTGCTTTCATTAAGTCAACTCCGTCCAACGGTTCAAGCGCACGAATCAAAACGGCTTCGGGCATGTTAGGAAGGTTCACTGTAACGTTAAAACAAAAATACATTCCGTAAATCATATATACATAAGCATAACCGCCCTCACGAAATTGAATTTCTGTTCGCGAAGTTCTTCGATTGTTGTACGTGTGAGCGGCTTTGTCCTCCGGGCCTTTGTAGGCTTCTGTCTCAACGATAACGCCGGAAGC